>JAAFIN010000086.1 GCA_013297825.1 Cytophagales bacterium | reverse complement strand
TCGCACAAGGTGGCGTTTTGGAGCATTTATTTCATCGTCCTTATCGTCCTGATTTGAAAAGATTACCTTATTTGCCTAAAAATATCCAAGAAGAAAATGAGGTAAAATCATTTTTTCTTTCATTTTTTACCAAAGATTATTTGCTTTTAGACCTCAACAATGCCCAAAATGATGAGATAGAAATTTGGTCAATTTCCACCAATACCTCGCATTTTTTTGATGCTGGTAATGAATGGTTTGGGGCGAGATTTTGGGCTATTCACCACAAAAAATTACAAAAAACAACGTTTTTATTGTCGTCTTTTACGGATTAAAAAGTATTAAAAATGGAAAATATTATAGAAAAATTATTTCAGGAGATTGAAAATACTTTTCCTGAATACAAAAAAACATTAGAAAAAGGGTACATTCAAGAAGAAATTAGTTTTTTTGAAAAAAAATTAGATTTCTTACTTCCCCAAACTTACAAACAACTTCTAAAACATTTGTCAGAAGATTTTAATATTGCTTTTGGTTGGAGTTTTACGCCTCTTGAACGCTCAATACATCTTGCAAATGAAGAACTTAACTATTCTAATGGAAAACCAAGCAATTCAAAAAAAGTAAAATCAACACATAACCCTAAAAAACGTTTGTCTATCATAGAAGATTATGGTGGCTCTGCTATTTTTTTAGATTTTGATGCAGTAAATGAACAAGATAATGGGCAACTTATTTTGATTTTAAGAGATTATCCTGAAAATTTTTTTTTGATTGCAAAAAATTTAGAAGAATTTATTGAAAAAATAATTATTGAATTTCAACAAAAAAGAGTCGAATTAAAAAATGATTATTTTTCTTTTTCCTGTCATAATGATTATCGTTTTTGGATAGATTTGTCTATTCAACAAGATGAAAGTATTGAAACTGACACCAACGAGATAGAAATAGGAGAAATTTGGGGGAAATCCATCAAAGAAAATGAAGATTTTTATGAATATTCTCCAACATCAATAAAAAAATCTGATTTGAAAAAAATTAAGTATCTTAATATTTTTCCTGAAAACTTTAATAATTTGGAAATGATAAATTTATTTCCAAACATCATCAAAGTTTATATTTCAGCAAAAGATACTATTATTCCTGATAAAATCTGGACATTATTGTCAGAGTTCGAGGGTTTAGAAGTTGATATAAATACTGATTTTTTCGATATAAAAAATTTATTAAATCTAAAAAAACTTCTTAACCTTCATATTTTCTCAAATCAGTTGGAAAATATGCAATATTTTTCTGAATTAAATAGTTTGGAAACATTATCTCTTTCCAATTTGGAAAATTTGGATTTTAGTTTTTTAGAAAAGTTGGAAAACTTAAAAGTTTTGGAAATAAAAAGCAGTCTAACAGCCATAAAAAGAACAACTAAAATAATCAATTTGGATAAATTGGCTTTACTAAAAAATCTATCATCTTTAGAATTGCATTATACAGATTTCAATGATTTTAAGATATTGAAGCAATTACCAAAACTTAGTTTTTTGTGTTTGGTAGAAAATAAAAATGTTGATTACAACGAATTTAGTTTAATCAAGAAAAAACTTAAAATATCCTGTGATTGGATTTTTTTTGAAAATACTGTTCATACTGTTGTTGAAATAGGACATACATATTCATCACTTAGAGGACAGCCCACGCGTGAACAAAAAAGTCTTTATGACCAATATAACAAAGGACTTTTAAGTAAAAAAAAATAAATATTTTAATTTAAAAAATCAACTTAAAATAAAAAAATATGGCTACGCAAACAGGAGAAATACAACTCACAAGCATAGAAAACAACATTATCAAAGGTATTTTTGAAAGTGTTTATGAAAAAAATGTCTATGATGCAAGCAAATGGTTTGCAGTACAAATGATACAAGATAGTTGTTACTACAAAGATATTGAGGATTCGCCTATTGCTCAAATAGAAGAAAAAGATATTTTAGAAGTGATTTTTGAAACACCAAACACGCCCAAAACAAATTTTATCATAAAAGTTGCTCTAAATATTGATTTAAAAGACTTTGAAGGTGATACTTGGGATTGGGAGAGTTATATGTTAGGATAAAACAAATAAAAACTATGAATTATCAAGCACTTTTTGACCACGTTTCACTCGATAGTGAAATAAAAATTACTCAAAATCCTTCAAAATTAGAAAAAAATATTTCTAAAATTGAAAAACTTATCAAAAAACCTTTTCCTGTGGAATTGAAGGAATTTTATAGTTTGTGTGATGGCTTAGATTGGGAAGGAAATGATAAAAAAGAAAGTTTGCCTTCTTTGGATTTGATGTTTGATAATTTTAAAAAACACAAAAAAAATCTTACCTACGAAATGCTGGAAGATGGCGAAATAGAACCTACTGACCAGCCTTTTTATGAACAAATTTGGGACGATATGACGTGGGACGATTTGTATGAATTGCCTGAAAAACAACAAAAACAAAAATTTGAGTTTATGCGTAGGCTCAAACTTTTGGCGTATATCAATGGCACAAGTAATAATATTTTGATAGATTTTTTTGACGAAAAAGAAGAATACAAACTTTATTATCAACACAATGCAAGTGCTGAAATTTATCCACTTCATCTTGATATAAATCGATTTTATGTGATTTTTTGTCAAGTGGGTTTTGATGAATATTGGTTTTATTATTATATGTCAGAAGCAGACCAAAAACAACTTTATCCAAGTTTTAAACCTGATTTTGTTGAGGAATTATTTTATTATCAGGTTAATTTTAAATTCTTAGAAAAATGAAAAAATATATTTTAATATGTCAAGTTCGTATTATATCATACAAATTTTAGAAAAACCAACAAAAATAAATAATTTAACAAAGTTAATTGAAAATATTTTTGAAAATAATCATATTCAATTTTCTGAAGAATATTTATTATTTGAAGATGATAATGGAATTTTTAGCGAATACGAGGACGAAAATGGATATTTTAGACGAAACAATAATGTTTTAACACAAATTTCAAGTTCAAAATTTGGAGGAAGTTTTACATTTTTTTATCAAAATATAAATATTGATATTTATTTGAATTGTAGTGAATATGGAAATATTGAGCAATTTTATTATGCAATGAGTATCAATTCTTATTTGAAAATACGAAATAATCCATTATTTATAGAATTATTCAAAATATTTCATCAGCAATTAAACGCTAAAATTACTTGTGGAGTTAAATTAGATAGTTCTTCTGAATGGATAACAGAAGCCCAAAATTTTAGAAATAATTTTATAAATGAAAAATTTGATATTAACAATTTTTGAAAAATTCTAATGAAAAATTTTAAAACAATCATCGAAAATCTATCTCAAAAATACGAGATAGAAACAGGACGAATGCCTCAAAATATTGAGCAAGACATTCAAAAATTGATAGAAAAATGCCCAAATATTGCATATTGTGAAGATTTTTTGGATTTTCAAAGGCAATTTGGTGGTTTTTTGATATATTTGGATAATGGAGATTTTTCTTTGTATAGTGTCAATAGTCCTGATATTTTTCCTATGCTCACAGGCGAGGGAGATTTGATAGATGAAAACAGTTTTATGTGTATTGCTGACCACACCTACGAAAATGAAGGTGTTTATGCATCTTTTGGCTATGGTTACAAGGTAGATACACTCGCACATACACAAGAGATTTACAAATACAGCAGCCAAACTAAAACGTGGGAATTGGCATACCAAAACTTTATAGAAATGTTGGAAAATTTGAATTTATAATAATTTTAGTTTCCAAAAACTTCAATTAGCAAATTAAATAAAATGAAAAATCTCCAAAAACCTTATAAAAAACTTCTTGCTGACGTAATAGAACGTTTACGTTATCACTATGACCACGCATTAAATGTAAAGGAATTGGAGGCAATTATTCACAATGAAGATGCTCCCAAAGAAACTTATTATTATTTGGCACAATCTTACCAAGCCTTACAAAAACACAAAAAAGCAGATATTTATTTTGAAGAGGCTTCCAAATGGCTTTTTAATTATCCAAAATTATACTTGAATTGGGCTAATAACAATGCAGAATTTAGCAAAAAATCAGCCTTAGAAATTGTGGAAAAAGGTATTGCACTTTTTCCCAAAAATAAACAACTCTACATTCATAGGGCTTGGATTTGTAAAGATAAAAAAACACAAATTATTTATTTTGAAGAATTAAAAACGCTTTTTCCTGCTAATGTAGAAATTTTAGAGCAAAGGGTTGAATATTTTTTGAATGAAGCACCCAAAACTTTAAAAAATAGACTTGAACTCGTGATAGAAGATTGCCACAAATTGATTGAAATAGATGAAAAAAATGAAAGTTATACCAATAATTTGGCGTGGACGTATTTTTACAAAAAGGACTATCAAAAAGCAGAAAGTATTTTATTGGTTTTTTGGCAAAAATATAAAAATCAAAATATTGCATATAGTTTGACAAATGTGTATGAAAATATAAAAGAATATGACAAAGCCATCAATTTTCTTAAAGAAAGCCTTGCTATTCAATGGAATATAAATTTGCAAATTAGTGTTCAATAAACGTTAAAATGTCTGGCATTATCATTTATTTTCGTTTAAACCTATAAGGTTTTTAAAACCTTATAGGTTTAGACAACCGACAAATTAATATTTATTGAACATTAGTTTAGGCAGAATGTATCTACTCAAAAAAGATTTTCAAACTGCTTTAAGTTGTTTTAATGAAATTACCGAAATACCAACTTTTATGGGTGATGTAAAATCCATTATCAAAAATTATAAAGATGAATGTTTAAAAAACATAAACTAAAAAACTATGGGATTAGTAATTTTTGTGTATTTGGAGGAGGATAATTTAAAAAATATACTCTCTGAAATTGTCCAAACCTTGCCCAATGGCATTTATGACAATTTTTATGGTATTAAATTTGAGGCAGACAAACAAATTTCTTTTTTCTACAATAAATATGATGTAAAAGAATATAAGGATATTCGCCTACCTGATGAATATTATTGTTTTTCGTACTATCTTGATTTTTCAGGTATTGACCCTGAAAGCGAAGAAGAAACACAATTAGCCAACCAACTACTCACTTTCTTTTGGAAAAAAGGTATTCCTGCTGTGGCAGAAGGTGGTGATGATGAAAATATTTTACAAAACAACATTTTCCTTATGAAATTAGAACAGATTGATTTTAAAAGTTTAGAGGGCAAAGAAGTTACCACAAGTGATTATTTTTATACACTTACTGAAAGAGGTTGGAAATTTGATAGAGAAGAATCAGACCTTTTTTATATGCTTTCCAAAACTTTTTGGGCAAAAGGAATGAAAGTATCTTTGATATTTCAAGATAGTGGTTGTATTCCACCTGATGGCGAGGAAGGTGTGATTGAACGTGTAGATTTTTTTAAATTTGATACAAAGAAATACAAAGAAAAAACGATTTACACGCAATTTGAGGAACGAAGTAAAGACAAAGGTTTTGAGTTTGATAATGTGGAGGATTACATTGCTTATTTCAACGAACAATATCCATTTTACATTCCTCATTCAGATTTTAATACTGATTTTTACAGCAAAGATTTTGACCTTTTGGAAAAAATAGAATTGGAAAATGTACCAACTGCCATTCAAAAGGAGGTTTGGACGGATTTGTGTAATTGTGAAAGTTAATTATTTTATCAACTCTCCAAAAGTTTTAAACTTTTGGAGAGTTAAAACAATCTGAAAATTATGGATTTTAAAAGTTTGGAAGGTAAAAAAGTAGACGCTTATCATTATTTTGATACCCTTACAAAACTTCTTGGTTGGAAGTATGACACAGAAGAATCAGACCTTTTTGATAGACTTTCCAAAACCTTTTGGCGTGAAGGTTTCAAAGTGTTTTTGGTATTTGATAAATATTGTTGTATTCCTCCACAAGAAGAAGAAACTATCAAAAGCATTGTTTTTTTCAAATTTGACAAAGAAAAATACACAGAAAAAAATGTTTATATACAATTTGAGGAACGAAGCAAAAACAAACAATATTTTAAATTTGAAAATTTAGAAGAATATATTGCACATCTTGAATTAAATTATCCATATATTATTCCACATTCAGATTTCAATACCAAAGATTTTAATATTTTGGAGAAAATATACCTTGAAAATGTACCAAGTGCCATTCAAAAAGACATTTGGGCGGATTTGTGTTTGTGTGAAGGTTGATTTTTAAATTTAGTGTTCAATAAATATTAATTTGTCGGTTGTCTAAACCTATAAGGTTTTTAAAACCTTATAGGTTTAAACGAAAATAAATGATAATGTCAGACATTTTAACGTTTATTGAACATTAATAATTTTTCAAAAAACTTTAAACCTTAAACCTCAACTTTTATTCCCATTACCACTACATCGTCCATTTGGCGTTCTGCACCTTTCCAATCCAAAAATTTCTGTTGAGCAAGTTGTTTTTGTTCTGCAAATGGCAATGTATGAATTTCAAACAAAAAATCACGAAATTGTCTACGTGTAAATTTTTTGTTTTCTTTTCCACCAAATTGGTCTTGAAAACCGTCAGAATACAAATATAACGTTACAGGGCTATCCGCATAATCAATCTCTTGCACTTCGTATTTGTGATTTGTGCGGTCAATATTATTCCAACCACCCACCGAAAGATTATCAGCTTTATATTCGTGCATTTCATTATTTTTCACAAAAAGCAATGAATTTTTAGCACCTGCGTAATATATTTTTTTAGTTTCTATGTCAATAAGGCACACCATCATATCCATTCCATCACGATTTTTGCTTTCGCTTTGGCTAAGTGCTTTTTGAATACCTGCGTGCATTTCGTCCAATATTTCATTTGGAGCAAGCACGCCTTTGTCCATTACGATTTGATTTAACAAAGAATCACCAATCATACTCATAAACGCACCAGGCACACCGTGTCCTGTGCAATCATTGGCAGAAATGATAATTTTGTTTTTTGTTTTGTAAAACCAATAAAAATCCCCTGAAACCACATCTCTTGGCACATAATACACAAAAAAATCCTTAAAAGTAAGTTGAATATCAGCCTCTTGTGGAAGCATAGCTTGTTGTATGCGTTGTGCGTATTTTATGCTACTTTCTATGTGAATACTTTTTTTAGAAATTTCTTCATTTTTGCGTTGTATTTCTTCGTTTTGGGTTTCTATAGCTTCATTTTGGGCTAAAATCTCCTCTTTTTGTTGTGTAATTTCTACATTTTTTATAAGAATTGCCTCATTTTTACGTCTTAATTGTGCATTGATAATTTTGCGTTGTTGGTTATTATGAAAAAACACCATCATCAACACAAAAACCAAAGCCAAACACACCAAAACCGCAGTAAGGACAATATTTTTTACTTTTTTGTCTTTTTGAAGAATGGTAATTTGTTGTTGTTGTTTTTCTAATTCATAAGAAGTTTGGAGGTCTTGGATTTTTTTAGAATTTTTTTCATCAAAAAATGCTTCTTTATTCAAAAGATAAAGATTTTGAAAATAATATGCTTTTTCATAATTTTTTTGAATGGCATAAATATCAGAAAGTAATTGGCTGGTTTCTGCAAAAAGGGTTTCAAAATTGTATTTTTCTGCAATCAAAGCACTTTTTTTGGCATAATGCAATGCACTATCTAATTTTTCAGATTTCAAATAAGTTTCTGCAATGCTCAAAAAAGCCTCGCCTACGTTGGCGTTGTTGCCTATGCTTTCGTCAATGTGCAATGAATGAAAATAATGCCATAATGCTTGCGAAAAATTATTTTTTTTGTGGTAAATATCCCCCAAATTTTTCAGATTTTCTGCAATTCCTTCGTGAATGTGTAAGCGTTGATTGATTTTGAGTGCCTCCTCAAAATATTGTTCAGCGTCTTTGTAGGCTTCTTCTTGCATAGCCACCGCCCCAAGATTATTGAGTGTAGAAGCAACACCTTTTTGATTTTTGGCGGTTTTGTCCATTTCAAGGACTTTGAGATAATATTCTTTTGCCTGTTTTGTTTTTTTTTGTAAAAAATAAATATTTCCAATATTATTCAGACTTTCTGCAATGCCTTTTCTTTGTTTATTTTGTTCAAAAATCTTCAAAGCATCTAAAAAATAAGCCAATGCTTGCGAAAGGTTGGATTGTTGGAGATAAACCGCACCTATATTTTTGAAAGCCTCAGCTTGTCCGAGTTCGTTGTCTATTTCCTGTGCAATATCTAAGGCGTGTTGTGCATAAAAGCGTGCTTTTACAGGATTTTTGAGGATAAAAGTATGTGCAAGATGGTTGTAAATTCCTATTTTTTCATCATCTTTGACATCTGCCAATTTGTGCAAAAGTGTATTTTCTTCTTGGGAATATGCAGTAGTGTCATTTTCATTTTCAGCACCGCCCCCACTATTATCTTGTGCAAATGTATGCCCACAAAATAATATCACACCACAAACCACCATTAAAATTTTTTTCAAAAATTTTATCCCAAAATAAACTTTCATATATTTTTTCAACGAAAAAACTCATCTAATATATATGATAAATTTTTGTGCCAAAAATAAATTTTTGGATTTTTTTTAGTAGATAAAATAAAAAATCCTTTTCTTGTGAAAGGAATGCGTTTTTTATTTTGTAATAAAAATTGTACTTTCACATAAACTTAAAAAATATAAAAATATGAAAAATACGGTTCTCTGACAATTTTTGTGGAAGAATAATGTAACACACACTTTTAGTGTGTGAAAACATATTTAAATGAGGCTTTGATAAAGACACACACTAAAAGTGTGTGCTACAAAATATCGTTTTTTTCTTTTTCCACAAAAATTGTCAGATAACCAAAATTGCAATTAAAACTTTATCAGATTTTTAAAATTTGGTAAGTTTTTTTTTATGCTAAAAAAAATAATTCTCTCACAATTACAATCGTTTCCGTAATTTTTTTTACTTTTGAAAAATATACTTGAATGTAAATTTTTTTTCTAAAAAAACAAAAAGAAAATTGCTCCAAAATCATAAAAAACGCAATTTTAATTTACCATTCAACATTTACCATTTACAATTAACAAAAACATGGAATTTGATTACATTATTATAGGAGCAGGTTCTGCAGGTTGCGTATTGGCTAACCGATTAAGTGAAAGCCCTAATATATCAGTTTTACTATTGGAAGCAGGCGGAAAAGATACCAAAATGGAAATTCATATCCCAGCAGGTTATCCAAAATTACACCATTCTGAAATAGATTGGGGATTTGAAACTGAGCCACAGACACACGTTCTCAACCGCAAAATGTACCAACCACGTGGAAAAGTATTGGGCGGTTGTAGCACAACAAACGCAATGGCGTACATTAGAGGTAATAAATTAGATTTTGATGATTGGGCAAATGCAGGCAACAAAGGTTGGAGTTATGAAGAATTATTGCCTTATTTTGTAAAATCAGAAAATAACGAACAAATTACAAGTTCTTATCACGGAAAAAATGGGTTACTAAATATTACATTTGCAAAAAAAAATAAAACCCCTCTTGCCCACGCTTTTGTAAATGCTTGCAAAGAACAAGGCATTAGCGAAAATATGGATTTTAATGGTGCAAAACAAGATGGTGCGGGACTTTTTCAATTTACCATAAAAGACGAAAAACGACACAGCACCGCACAAGCATTCTTAAAGCCAGCCCTTACACGCAAAAATCTTACAGTTATTACACACGCACACACCAAAAGAATTATTTTTGATGGCAAAAAAGCAGAAGGTGTAGAATATTATTTGGGTGAAAAACACGAAAAAATAGAAACCGCCAAAGCAAGACGTGAGGTAATCCTAAGTGCAGGAGCGTTTGCCTCGCCACAATTATTGATGCTTTCAGGAATTGGTGATAGCAAATTATTGAGTAAATATAGTATTCCTGTGGTTCATCACAACCCAAATGTAGGTCAAAATCTCCAAGACCATCTTTTTTGTCAAGTAAGTAGCCTTTGTAATCAACCTATTACAATGAATACCACTACAAAAGTAATGCACCAAATTACTTCACTTGCAGAATATATGATTTTTAAAACAGGTGCTTTGACTTCAAGCCCTTTGGAAGCAAACGCTTTTATTCGCACTGACGAAACGCAAGACCGCCCAAATCTTCAACTGCATTTTGCACCAGTTCACGGAGGAAGTTATGATACTGATTTGCATAAATACAAAACTTTTCCTACAACTGACGGTTACACAATATTGCCTACATTGTTGCGTCCTTCAAGTGTGGGGTATATTTCGTTGCGTTCTGCCAATGTGTTAGATGCGCCTGTTATCCAACCAAATTATTTGAGTACCGAACAAGACCGCAATGTGATGCTTTATGGCTCAAAATTGGCACGCAAGATATTAGAGGCACATTCTTTTTCGTCTTTTCGCCTAAAAAATCATTTTCCTGAAAATCCTCAAAATGATGAAGATTGGAATATGCACATTCTCAAAACCATTGAAACTGTTTATCACCCAATAGGCACGTGCAAAATGGGCAACGACCACACCGCAGTAGTTGATGACCAACTCAAAGTAATTGGTTTGGAAAATCTTAGGGTAATAGATGCCTCTGTTATGCCTAATATCGTAATGGGAAATACCAATGCTGCGGTTATTATGATTGGTGAAAAAGGTGCAGATTTGATAAAAGGAAAGTAAGAGAATTAGAATTAAGAATGGAACAGCCAACAGCCTTGTCATTGCGTAGCAATTTGGCTGTTTCTTTCCTTAAACCTTGAACTTTTGAACCTTGAACTTTTTAAACCTTGAACTTTTAAACTTTGAACTTTTTAAGCCTTAAACTTATGTATAAAACCCAATCTTCTTTTATAAATGGTTTTGCAATCGTTCAAAATCAAAAAGACCTTTATGGTGCAATAAATGCCAAAGGTGAGGAAGTACTTGCGTGCATTTATGACAACCTTTATTTTGGTTTGCATCATACCATTTTTGTAGAAAAAGATGCAAAATTTGGTGTTTTTCAAAATGAAAAATTTGTAATTCCTATAGAATATGATGCTTTGAATGAATATAACACTTTGATAAACGTTATTACAGAAGGAATAGTAACTTTAACAACTTTATACCATTATAATAATCAAATAACGCTTATCTCTGCCAATAATGATTTTGTAATTGATGGCGAATTTGATGAATTGTATTTAATATTCAATGAAAATAATGGAAAATATGGTTTAATGAACAAAAAATGCGAAATCGTACTACCTCTTGAATATGTGGATATTATACAATCCGAAGGCGGAACTTCATTTCATATTTACCAAAATATTAAGAAAAAACGTTGTTTGGGCATTGCTAACCTTAAAGGCGAGGTAATCATTCCTTGTCAATACGAATATCTTTGTGATAGTCCAGCTTGGGGACATAAAAAATACATTTTTTTTAATGACCACAAAGGCAAAATGGGTGCAGTTGATACCAAAGGCAATATCATAATTCCTTTTGAATACGAAAATCTACGCCCTTGCACAGAAAACACATTTATTGCCTCAAAAAAAGAAAATCAACAATATGTTATAAATCTTAAACAAGAGAAAATTTCAGAAACATATCACGAAATTGTCGTACAATCTGAAAAACTAATCTCTTGTAATTTGGGCGAAAAAGGCAATTATCTTAATCTGCTTTTGGATTCTCACACCTTAAAACCTTATTCAGAAGAAAAGTTTTATTTTGTAGAAGGAGGCGGTTATGGAAGTGGCATTTATACAACGCAAAAAAATAGCCTTGTGGTTTCGCAACTTTCCAAAAAAAATGACAATTATTATGGAATTTTTGATTTTAAAACAAATACTTTGATTGTGCCTTGCAAATATGCAATGATAGCCAATACTTTGGTAGATGATGTATTTGTTTTTCAAAAAGAAGAAAATGATAAATTTGGACTAATTGACCAACACGCTAATATCCTCATAAAACCACAATATGACAATATTACAAGTGATTATACAATGTTAAAAGAATATTTTTCTGCCTTAAAAAATGGTGAATATGGCATTATTGACCAAAAAAATAACATAATTTTCCCTTTTAAATATGGTGAAATTATTGAACTAAGAAAAGAAGGAAAGGAACTTGTATTAGAAGCAAAAAATTACTTTTGCATTGACAAAAACAATAAAATTCAACCAGATTATGAAAAAAGAAGTGAAGTTTATTATGACCTTTTAGCAGGTTATGATTACGATAATTATGGTGAGGCTATTATTCCGCCTTCTAATCCATTTCCTGAACCCAAAAATCCATTAGGTTTGAAAATTATTGATAATAAAAAATCAAAAGAAAAAGGTACAAAGACGCTTTTTGGCATTGCTGACAAATCAGAAAAAATAATCCACGAATACCAATATTCAGAGCTTGAATATGTAGGCGAAAATATTTTTAAAACCAAACAAGGCAAGTATTTTGGACTCATTGAATATATTGATAATAAATTTGAAATATTGCTTTCAAATGATTATCAAAAAATTGATTATACACCAAAAGGAACACTCATTACTTTTCCTAAGAAAAAAAATAAAGAACCTGAAATCAAACTTGCACATATCACACGTGAAGGAAAATTGAATAAAATTCGTGAGCAATTTATAGCGTGCAGCGAATATTCCACACCTGCACAAGAAGGTTTTAGAATATTTAAAGAGGAATTTGAAACATATAATTTTTGTAATTGGGAAGGTGAAGAAATCATTGCCTCAGAACATTCTGAAATGCAAGACTGCTTTGTAAATGATAGACTTTTTGCTACTGATGACAATGGAAAATATGGTTATTTTGATACAAAAGGTAATATCGCAATTCCTTTTGAATATGATGCTGCAACTGCATTTGTAGATGGTTATGCACTTGTGGAGAAAAACATTACAGAAAAGCGAAGCCCCCCAACCCCCAAAGGGGGAGTTTAAGGTTTAATTGCTCAACTTTCCAAAAGTTTAAAAACTTTTGGAAAGTTAAACAGCCAGATTGCTACGCAATGACAAAAGGCTGTTTCATTCATCATTTAACATTTATCATTCAACATTAAAAAAGGCTGTTCCATTCCTAATTCCTAATTCTTAATTCCTAATTAAAAAATGTTTTGGTTTCACAATTTTTTTGCTTTTTTTCAAATTGTAATTTTGTCTTTTTTTTTAGAAAAAAATACAAAAATGACAAATGGTAAAAATGCAGATTTTTCAAAAGAAAATACTAAAAATTTACCGCAGATTTTTAAAAAAGAAAATCAACTAAGAGCCTCTCAATGGGCTGACAGCGTGTACAATGCCCTCAACACAAGACAAAGAATAGGACAGCTTTTTATTGCAAGAGCGTACAGCAACACCGCAGAAACCAAACCTGAAAAAATCAAAGAATTAGAAGATTTAATCAAAAATTATAACATTGGAGGTTTGTGTTTTTTTCAAGGAACGCCCACAAAACAATACGAACTTACCCAAAAATACCAAAAACTCGCCAAAACCCCAATGTGGATTAGCATTGATGCAGAATGGGGTTTGGGTATGCGTTTGGATAGTACGATAAGTTTTCCACGTGCTATGACGCTTGGAGCAATCAGAAATGCGGATAGTTTGGTGCTTCAAATGGGTAAAGAAATAGGCAAACATTGCAAAAAAATGGGTATTCATATCAATTTTGCCCCTGTGGTTGATGTCAATAATAATCCTAAAAATCCTGTCATTGATAGGCGAAGTTTTGGCGATAATCCGCAAAAAGTTGCACAACTTGCCCACACTTACGCCAAAGGTTTGAAAGAAGAAGGAATTTTAGCAGTCATAAAACATTTTCCTGGACACGGTGATACAGAGGTAGATTCTCACCTTTCTTTGCCTAAAATTTCGCACACAAAACAACGTTTGGAAGAAATAGAATTATTCCCATTCCAACAACTTATTAACCAAAATATTGAGGCAATAATGGCTGGACATCTGCACGTTTCAGCGTTGGACACTATTCCTGCGAGTATTTCCAAAAAGATTTTGGGGGAAATATTGCAAAAAAAAATGAAATTTGAAGGACTAATATTCTCTGATGCGTTGGAAATGCAAGGCATTGCAAATCATTATCCCAATGATAAATTTCCTGCTGGGGAATTAGAATTGCGAGCATTTCAGGCAGGAATTGATGTATTGTTGATTTCTAATGATATTCCAAAAGCAATTACACGCATTGAAAAAGCATTTTTAAAAAATGAAATTAAAAATTTTGAACAAAGAATTAAAAAAATCTTGATTGCGAAATATCATATTTTTCAACAACACGATTTTAAAGAAAAACCCTCAAAAAATCTTACTGCTTCCTTGAATTTACCTGAAAGCAAAATTCTTCAAAAACAACTTTTTCAAAAAGCAATTACAGTTTTAGATAATAAAAATAATTTTTTGCCTATCAAAGAATTAGATACATTACGCATTGCTTCAGTGGCTTTGGGTGCAAAAGAAAAAACATTTTTTCAACAACATTTAGACAATTATGCAGAAATAAAACATTTTTTTATTCCTAAAAAATTAAAATCTTTAAAAAAAGAAGAAAACCAAAATAATAATAATCAAGATTTTAATTGGGCAGAATACAAAGAAATTTTAGATAAAATTGAAAAAGGAAAATTTAATACAATTATCATTTCGCTACACGATTTGAACAAAAAAAATCCTAATTTTAATATCACAGAACAAGAATATTCATTTATGAGATTTTTGGGTGGTTTGAACAAAAAGATAATTGTTTGTGGTTTTTTTAGTCCTTATGCACTTAGCATTATAGAAAAAGCACTTATTTCGCCTACGATTGTGTGGGGGTATGAAGAAAACGAAATTACTGCATTGCTTGTGCCACAGGTTATTTTTGGGGCAATAGGTGCGTCAGGAAAATTGCCTGTAAATGTTGGCGGTCAATATGTTGCGAATATGGGGGATATTACGGAAGGTTTGGGACGCATAAATTATCCGTTGCCAGAGGAAACAGGATTAAGTTCGGACAGTTTGGCAAAAATGGATATTATCATAAAACAAGGTCTTTGGAACAAAGAATTTCCAAGTTGTCAGGTATTAGTAATTAAAAAAAATGGCGTTGTTTGGCAAAAAAGCTATGGAAACTTTACGTTTTCCAATGATAAAAACACCAATAAAACCGTCCAAAACAACAATCTATATGATGTGGCTTCTATTAGCAAAGTTTTAGGGACATTATTAGGTGTAATGTATTTTTATGATAAAAAACAAATAGATTTGAACGAAAAAATAGAATTTTATTTGCCTGAAATGAAAAAAACTAACAAAGGAAAAATCATCATAAAAGACCTTTTGATGCACCAAGCAGGTTTAATTCCTTATATGCGATTGTATGAACGCACCACTGATAATTTTTGCAAACCTTCGCCTTTCTTTTACCAAAAAAACAAAACCGACAAATTCCCTTTGGCAGTTGCAGATAATATTTTTGCACGAAAAGATATGCCTGAATTGATGTGGAAATGGTATATGGATTCGCCCATTACGCCAAAACCACAAGGAAAAGAACGCCACAAACACGAATACAGTGATTTGAGTTTTTATATTTTGCAAAGATTGGTAGAAAAATTAGCCAACGAAAAGCTGAATATTTTTTTAGACAAAACCTTTTACAAACCGCTTGGATTAGGTTTTGCATCTTATAATCCATTAGAAAAATTCCAAAAAAACCAAATAATTCCAACAGAAAAAGATACTTTATTTCGTCATCAACTCATACAAGGACACGTACACGACCAAGGGGCGAGTATGATGGGCGGACTTGCAGGACACGCTGGACTATTCAGCAATGCCCAAAATCTGGGTATTTTGTTGCAAATGCTTCTAAATGGTGGCGAATATGCAGGCAAAAAGTACATCAGTAAAGAAACGATTACACTTTTCACTTCCCAACAATACGAAGATAATCGCAGAGGGTTAGGCTGGGACAAACCTGACAAAGTAGATATTTCGTATATTCCGAATATTATGTCGGTGCAGTCTTTTGGACATTCAGGATTCACAGGTTGTGTGGTGTGGGCTGACCCTGTGCAGGATTTGGCGGTGGTTTTTCTCTCGAATCGTATTCACCCAAAAGTAGAAAATGATAAACTTATCAAAAATCACACAAGGAGGAAAGCGTTTAATTTGTTGAGGTAGTTTTATTATAGTTTTTTTCAACTCTTGGAGGGTTTCAAAACCCTCCAAGAGTTTCTAAACATAATTATTCACAAAATTCTCCAAATCTTCGTTTTGAATTTCGTATTTTACAAATGATTTTCCTGTAATTTGTTCATAAAGCGAAATATATTCGTTAGAAATTGCCTCAATCCATTCATAAGACATTATAGGAATTTTTTGTCCTGTTTGCCCTTGAAAACCATTTTTGATAAGCCATTGCCTTACCATTTCTTTTGACTTTTGGGTAGGAGCAGTATTATTTTTGAGGCTTTCCTCGTAGTTTTTTATATCAAAATATCGTGCAGAATCAGGCGTATGAATTTCATCAATGAGATAAACTTCACCATTATACAATCCAAATTCGTATTTGGTATCAGCCAAAATAAGCCCTTTTTCTGCTACCCATTTTTGCCCAAATTGAAATAATTGGAAAGTGTATTCTTTCATTTTTGCATAAATTTCTTTTGAAATAATGCCTTTTTCTATGATTTCAATACCTGTAATATCTTCGTCGTGTTGTCCTTTTTCTGCTTTGGTGGTTGGCGTAATAATTGGAAAAGGCAAAATACCATTTTCTTTCAAATCATTAGGCAATTCTACCCCATTAAAAATTCTTTGACCTGCTTTGTAAGCACGCCACGCACTTCCTACAAGATACCCACGAATAACCATTTCTACAGGCAACATTTCGCATTTTTTGCCAAAAGTTGCGTGAGGCGTAGGACTTTGTTCTAACCAATTAGGCACAATTTCACGAGTTTTTTCTAAAAAAAATGCAGAAATTTGTGTTAAAACTTGCCCTTTGTAAGGAATTGGTTGAGGCAAAACCACATCAAATGCAGAAATACGATTAGAGGCAATCATCAGTAATTTGTCTTTGATGCCATATACATCACGTACTTTGCCCTGATAGAATGAAGTTTGGTTTGAAAAAGAAAACATCTTTTTTAATGTTGAATGGTAAATGTTGAATGGTAAATGAAAACAGCCAACCACTTTTTTGTCATTGCGTAGTAATCTGGCTGTTTTTTCACAAAATTAACATTTTTTAAGTAATTTTTTCCTAAAAAAAATGTATCTTACAAAAGTGAAATATTAAAACAACTTTTTTATTTTTTAAACCTAAAAATTTTTATGAAAAAACTAATTCTATTATCTTTTCTTTGTTTGTTTTTTGCAAATAAAACATTTTCACAAGCAAAAGGCAATGTAAATTATCAACAAGAAGAAGCATCAGGCAATTTTTACAAACAACAAAGAGCAGTAGGCAATGTAAATAGTCGCAATAATTTTAAAAATGAAAGCACAAATAGCATTGCAATCGCTAACAATCCAGAAACTAATGCAGTAACTTTGGACGCAAAAATTCTAATAAATGTAAAGCCTGACAAACTTATGGCAGTTTTTAGTCTTTTGCAAGCAGGCGAAACTGCGTCAGAAGTGGATAAAATGGCAAATGACCGCTTAAATGGTTTTACAAATGAATTACAAAAAATAGGCGTTACTGCTCCAAATGTATTTGTGGATATGATTTCGCTTGTGCCTGTTTTTGAGGTAGAGGTAGAAAAAAGGCTTTTTAGCAAATCTTATAATGAAGTGCCAAAAGGTTTTGAATTACAAAAAAACATTCATATTTTGATTGATGAAGAATCAAAACTGCACCAAATTATGACCATTGCCTCCAATTATGAAATTTATGATATTATCAAAGTGGATTATATTGTGCAAGATGTTAATAAAGTACAATCACAACTTCAAAATGAAGCGGTTAATGTCATTCAAGCCAAATTAGAAAAAATCAAAAAATTAGGTGTTAATTTTGAATCACCTTACAAAACAATTTCAGAAGAAAGTGCGGTTACTTATCCCACAGAAAGATATTTTAGTCATCAAGCCTCATCTGCTTCACTTTCAATAGATGTGCAGAAAAAACGTGGTAATGTGCAACGTATTCGCAAACCTGTTATCCAATATTATAACAAAGTTTCTGAAAATGGCTTTGATTTGGTGGTTAATCCGCAAGTATTGGCTCCTATGGTGCAATTTAGTTATCAGCTCAAAGTGCGTTATCCTATTGACCGCCCTGCTCCTACCAAAGAGGTTTATTTTATTACGCCAAATGGTGAAATGAAACTTTTGCCAAAACAATAGAAAGCTCAAAAAGTTTAAATGCTCAAAAGTTTAAGAAAGTTATCCACAATTTTTTAGGAAAATGTGGATAATTTTTATTTTTTATTTGGTGAATAAAGTATTTTTCAGCAGAATTATTTTACAAATTATCAAGTTGTTTTTTCAAATCTTCTTTACTTGGAATATAAAGTGCATATTTTGAAGCAAAAATTTGTTGGTTGTTTTCAGGCAACGTAAATTCTACCAAACTTTCATTGTAACTATTTAGCCCGTCCAAAAGAACTTATTTTTTTTTATAAAAAAAAGTTTATAAATTTGTTTTATGGAATTAAGCGCAGACATATTGGTATTGCAGGAACTAGTAATAAAATTATTAGAA
>JAAFIN010000084.1 GCA_013297825.1 Cytophagales bacterium | reverse complement strand
TAGGAATTAGGAATTAGGAATTAGGAATTAGGAATTAGGAATTAGGAATTAGGAATTAGGAATTAGGAATTAGGAATTAGGAATTAGGAATTAGGAATTAGGAATTAGGAATTAGGAATTAGGAATTAGGAATTTATAGCAATTTTTATTTAATTAACCAAATTTTATTTTAATTATTTTAAAAATAGTTTGTATTTTATTTAAAATCCCAAATTGTATTTGATTCTTAATTCCTAATTCTTAATTCATAATTAAATAATAAGCATTGCATCTCCATACGTGAAGAAGCGGAATTTTCTGCGGATTGCTTCCTCATAAGCCTTCATAATGAGATTATAACCACCAAAAGTGCAGGTAGTCATCAACAAAGTAGATTCAGGAAGATGAAAATTAGTAATAAGTGCATTAGGCACATTAAAATCATAAGGAGCAAAAATAAATTTATCAGTCCAAGCACCAGGATTAGATTTTAGTTTTCCGCTTGCAGTTACCGAAGATTCCATTGCTTTGAGCGTGGCAGTTCCTACCGCACAAACACGTCTTTGTTGTGTAATGGCATCATTTACCATATCAACCGTAGCAGACGGAATGATAAAATTTTCAGAATCTGATTTGTGTTTTGTCAAATCCTCCACATCTACACTTCTAAATGTTCCCAAACCAATGTGTATTGTGAGCGGTGTAATATTTATGCCTTTTATTTCAAGCCTTTTTACAAGTTGTTTTGTGAAATGCAATCCCGCAGTAGGTGCTGCAACTGCCCCAATTTTATCCGCAAAAATGGTTTGAAAACGCTCCCTATCTTCTGGCTCAGTTGCACGCATATTGCGAATGAGTTTAGGAAGTGGAGTTTCGCCCAATTGGTCTAAAATGCTATAAAAATTAGGGTGGTCATACAAAAATCTTATAGTGCGTCCACGTGAAGTGGTATTATCCACAACTTCAGCCACGAGGTCATCATTGCCAAAATAAAGTTTATTGCCAACTCTTATTTTGCGTGCTGGGTCTACAAGTACGTCCCAAAGATGTTCTTCTTTGTTGAGTTCTCTCAACAAAAAAACCTCAATTTTTGCCTGCGTTTTTTCTTTGTAACCATACAATAAAGCAGGAAAAACTTTGGTGTCATTGACCACCATTACATCATTTTCATTGAAATAGTTAATGACATCTTTAAAAAGACATTCAGTAATTTCTTCAGTTTTTCTATTCACAACCATTAGGCGTGATTCATCACGATTTTTCTCAGGATATTGAGCAATAAGGCTGTCAGGCAAATTAAAGCGAAATTCGGATAACTTCATTTTTAATTAGGAATTAAGAATTAGGAATTAGAAATTGGTTTTTTGAGGTATTAGATATAAACATTGGATATAAAAACCAATTTTATTTTTAAGAAAAAAAACCTTTTACTAATTAAGTATAATTTTATAGGCTTTTTTTAATTGTGCCTATTTAATAAATTTTATTTTTTTTTTAGGAAAAAAGAAATGAATTTTTTAAAATAATTTTAATGAAATACATTTTGGAACAAGATTAAAATAACTTCGCCTTTTTATTCCCCACGTTTCACGTGGGGTTACTATTGTTAAACCCTTTCAGGGTTTTATAAGATGAATTTATTTAATTCCTTTTCCTTTATAATAATAACATTAAAATTTATTCCTAATTCCCCATTCCTAATTCCTAATTATTCATTTAGCTCATCATCAAAAATGCTTTCATGTAATCATTAAGATTTCCGTCCAATACCGACAAAGCGTCCATATTGCCATGACTTACACCTGTTCTTACATCTTTGACGAGTTGATAAGGGTCTAATACATAATTGCGAATTTGTGAGCCAAAATCAATTTTTTTCTTAGAGCCTTCTATTTTTGCTTTTGCTTCATTGCGTTTATCTACTTCTATTTGATAAAGACGTGATTTGAGCATTTGGATAGCCCTTTCTTTGTTTTGGAGTTGTGAGCGTTGTTCTTGACAAGCTACTACCAGACCAGAAGGAAGATGCCTCACACGTACCGCAGTTTCAACTTTATTTACATTTTGTCCGCCTTTTCCGCCCGCTCTGAATGTGTCCCAATCCAAATCAGCAGGGTTAATTTCAATGTTAATTGTGTCATCAATCACAGGATACGCATACACAGAGGCAAAAGATGTATGTCTGCGACCTCCTGAATCAAAAGGCGAAATACGCACCAATCTATGCACACCAATCTCTGCTTTGAGGTAACCATACGCAAAATCGCCATCTATGCCTAATGTTACCGATTTACAACCCACAACTTCGCCAGGTTGATAATCAATTTCACGCACTTTGTAGCCATTTTTTTCGCCCCAAAGA
Source organism: Cytophagales bacterium (assembly GCA_013297825.1). Taxonomy (GTDB): domain Bacteria; phylum Bacteroidota; class Bacteroidia; order Cytophagales; family Microscillaceae; genus JAAFIN01. The sequence continues at coordinate 16,539 of JAAFIN010000084.1, read as the reverse complement.
ATATACATACGCATCAGCATTTCAGCCCAATCGTTGCTTTCAGTGCCACCAGCACCAGGATTTATTTCTATGATAGCATCAAGTTGGTCTTCTTCACCACTAAGCATTTTTTGAAATTCAAGTGTTTCAAGGGCTTTTGTAGTATTTTCGTAATGTGTTAATATTTCAGCTTCATCAATTTCTTTCATTTGAAAAAACTCAAAATATGTATCCAAATCTTCAATAATTTGGGCAGTTTTGTCGTATCTTTCTGTCCAAAGTTTGGGTGTTTTGATACTTTTTAAGATTTTTTGGGCTTCTTTTGGGTCGTCCCAAAAATCAGGAGCTTGTGTAATTTCTTCTTGACTTTTGATAAATTCTTTCTTATTATCGTAGTCAAAGATACCTCCTCAAAGCCTCTAAGCGACTTTTTAAATCTTTCAATTGGTCTTGTGTCATTATTTTTTGTTTTTTTGAAAAAATAAAAAAAATGCAAAATATTTGCAAGGAAACGCAAATATAGTATATTTTTTTGAGAAAAGCAAGTTTAATGATAAATGTTGAATGATAAATGATAAATGAAACAGCCAAATAAGAGCAGGATTTTTAGGATTAAATACAAATTTTCAGGATTAAATCAAAATTGGGGTAGGGTTTTCAGAATTTGAAGATTAGCAAGATTTTTTATTGTTTTCAACATAGTCTTTAAAATGAAACCTAAAAATTGATAAAAAGCACCAAAATTTTACGGAAAAAGAAAAAAATCTATGTTAATCTATAAAATCTGTATTCCAAAAAATTCCATTTTATTTTTATTCATTCTTTAAAATAAAAAACCACAACAAAAATTTATTAAAATTCTTGTTGTGGTTTTTTTAAATAAAAAATGCAATTATTTTGCAGCTTTTTTCTCAGCAAAAGATGCTTTGATAGCTTCTACATCTACCTTTTTGATAATAGGTTTGCGTGTGATTTGTTTGATGTAGGTTTGTTTATTTATAGCAATAGCAGCGTTTCTGCGACCTTTGCGTTCAAGTTTAGTGATGCCCATTGTATTAAGTGCGAAATTTTTTTAATTAAATTTTTTGTTAAAATTTTTAGGGTGCAAATTTACGAATATTTTTATTTTTTACAAATATTTATTTTTCTAAAAAAACAATATTATTTATAATTATTCTAAATAAGTGTTTTTTTGAAAAAAAAACTAAAAAAAATAACAATAAAATCTTTAAAACTTTTAAATTTGAGAAAAACTATTAAACTTAAAATGATTGAATTTTTAAAAATTCCTAATTCTTAATTCCTAATTCCTAATTTTTTATGATGTTATTTATTCCTTTTATTGAAAGTATTTTTCAGGGAGAAGCTGAATTTTTGCACATTCTTGCAGTTCTTTTTCCGATTTGGATTATTTATATGTTCATTAGTGATGTGATGAACAAAAAAAACACTATCAAACATAATTTTCCTGTTTTGGGTCGTTTGCGTTATTTTTTGGAGTCCATTGGACCAGAATTAAGGCAGTATATTGTGGCAAATAACCGAGAAGAATTGCCTTTTAACCGTAGCCAAAGGTCGTGGATATACGCCTCTTCCAAAAAAGAAAATAATTATGAAGGTTTTGGTACAGATAAGGATATTTATGCACCAGGACACGTATTTATCAATCCTGCAATGTTTCCTTACAAAGTACCAGCCAATCACGTAAACGCAAAAGACCCTTATTTTGCACCTTGTGCCAAAGTAATGGGAGTTGCTAATAATAGAAAACGCCCTTGGCGACCTTATTCTGTGGTAAATATTTCTGCAATGAGTTATGGCTCATTATCCAAAAATGCAGTTACAGCACTTAATAAAGGCTCACAAATGGCAGGTTGTTATCACAACACAGGCGAAGGCGGGCTTTCACCTTATCACAGTCACGGTGGAGATGTGATATTTCACTTTGGAACAGGATATTTTGGTGTAAGAGATGCAGAAGGACGTTTTTCTATGGAAAAAATGAAAGAATTGGTTTCCAAAAATCCTTTCGTGCGTGCTATTGAAATCAAACTTTCGCAAGGTGCAAAACCTGGCAAAGGTGGTGTATTGCCTGGTGCTAAAATCACAAAAGAACTTTCTGAAATTAGAGGCGTACCAATGGGTAAAGATGCACTTTCGCCTGCTTCACATAGTGCTTTTAACAATGTAAAAGAATTATTGGCATTTATAGAAAATATCGCAGAAAATACAGGTTTGCCTGTTGGATTTAAAAGTGCAGTAGGAAAATTAGAAATGTGGGAAGAACTTGCTGATTTAATGGTACAAACAGGAAAGGGACCTGATTTTATTACCATAGATGGCGGTGAAGGTGGTACAGGTGCAGCGCCTCACGCCTTTGCTGACCACGTTTCACTACCTTTCACATTTGCATTTACAAGTGTATATCAAATATTCCTAAAAAGAGGACTTACAGACAAAATTGTATTTATTGCCTCAGGAAAATTAGGTTTTCCTGCTAATGCAATGATGGCGTTTTCTATTGGTGCTGACCTTATCAATACCGCAAGGGAAGCAATGATGTCAATAGGTTGCATACAAGCCCAAATTTGCCATACAAACCACTGCCCTGCTGGTGTTGCTACCCAAAATAAATGGTTACAATCTGGCTTAGACCCTGACAATAAATCAGTACGTTTTTATAATTATAACCGTACTTTACGCAAAGAAATTTTGGAAATTACACACGCTTGTAACTACGAACACCCTTGTCAAATGACAATGCACGACGTAGAAATAGGTATGGGCGACAGCAAAGCTACGCAAACCCTTGCAGATAATTATGGTTATGAAAAAGCCCCTGTAAAATTTACGAGTTTTGATGAATTGTATAATTGCCCTCACTTGGGCGGTCACGGACAAAAAGGCTCTGAAATCAAAAAATAATGAATTATGAATTATGAATTATGAATTATTTTAATAAACAGCCAATTATAAAAATATAATTTTTGTTTTTAAGATTTTTGGTTGTTTTTTTATGTTTTGTGCTTAATTTTTAATTCCTGACATCTGATTCCTGACACCTTTTTTTAAATGAAAAAGATTTTATCTTGGGTATTGACTATTATTTTTATACCTTTATTTTTGTTAAGTTTGGTGCTTTATCATTTATTTCAAATGGTAGCACTCAATTTGGGCGGTTATTATGTACATTTGAGGGTAATTCATCATCTCCAATTAGTGCTTATCAATTTACTCAAAATAACAGGATTTTCTTTAAAAATAATCAATAAAAATAATCTTGATACCCTTCCTAATAATCGCCCATTGATTATTGTGAGTAACCACCAAAGTATGTTTGACATACCTTTTATTTTGTGGTATTTTAGAAAACACGAACCTAAATTTGTTGCTAAAAAAGAATTAGGAAAAAATATCCCAAGCATTTCGTATCATCTAAAATATGGTGGAAATGCAATGATTGACCGTAAAGACAAAGTACAATCTTTGAAAGCTATTGCAGATTTGGGAATTTATTGTGAAAAAAACACACGTTCTGCGGTAATTTTCCCAGAAGGTGGAAGGGCAAAAGATGGTGTAATGCGTGCTTTTAAAGAGTCAGGTGTGCAACAACTTGTTCAGAACATTCCTTCTGCACTTGTTGTGCCTGTTGCAATACGCAGGTCTTGGGAGCTTGTGCGTTTTGGATTTTTTCCTATTCCTTTTGGAATTAAATGCGAATTGATAGTTCTTCCTGCTATTGAACCAAAAAATATGAATTTGGATATTTTGGTAAAAAAATTGGAGGAGGCAATAGGGAAAGAATTGTGAATGGTGAATGGTAAATTATGAATGAAACAGCCAAATACAAAATATTCAATAAAATCCTGTTATACCATTCCTAAATTGGTTTTTCTGCGATTTCAACTTTTGGAGGTTTTGAAACCCTCCAAAAGTTTTAACAAGGATTTTTTTGGAAAAACCACTTTTGTTTTAGTATAATCTTAAAATTCTGAAAATTTTGCTCTTATTTGGCTGTTCCATTTACAATTCACCATTTACAATTCACCATTAAATTAAATTCTTTTCTTCCTATTCCTTTCATAATCCTCAAATACAAAACTACCCAAATTATTCAGACCGCTATAATAGGCTTTTCCTTGATTAGCTTCTGTAAATTGTCGCACAAATTCCTGTAAATAAGAATCTGTCGCAATCATAAATGTAGTAATTGGAATTTTTAGTTTTCTGCATTGAACGCCCAAATTCAATGTTTTTTTCAATATTTTTCTATCAATGCCAAAACTATTTTTATAATATTTGATGCCAACTTTCATACAAGTAGGTTTTCCGTCAGTTATCATAAAAATTTGTTTATTTTGGTTTTTGCGTCTGCGAAGAATATCCATTGCAAGCTCCAAACCTGCGATGGTGTTGGTGTGATAAGGGCCTACTTCCAAATATGGGAGGTCTTTTATTTGAATTTGCCACGCATCATTTCCAAAAACAATAATATCCAAAGTATCTTTGGGATAACGTGTTGTAATCAATTCTGCGAGTGCCATTGCAACTTTTTTGGCGGGCGTGATACGGTCTTCACCGTACAAAATCATAGAATGTGAAATATCAATCATCAAAACGGTAGAAGTTTGGGCTTTAAATTCACGCTCATACACTTCCAAATCTTGTTCTTGCAAAGAAAAATTATCCAAAGAATGTTCCGAAGAAAATTCTGAATTTCCGTGATTTATTTGAGCATTTTTGATGGATTCAGTAATTGCGATATTTTCTAAGCTATCCCCAAATTGATAATCACGTCTATCAGTGGTATTTTCGTCGCCACCTTTTCCTGTTTTGTTGGTTTGGTGATTACCTGATTTGTGGGCTTTGAGTTTTCCAAAAATTTCTTCTAATGCGTTTTGACGCATATTTATTTCCATTTTGGCGGTAATTTTAGCTTTTCCATTGCCTTCTTCGCCTTCTTTGGCAGGTTCTTCTTTGATAAAACCTTTTTTCTTCAAATCTTCTTCAAAATCGCCCATTCCATAATTATCATCAGTAAATTTATATTTTTGGTCAAGATTATTCATCCAGGCAAGCGTTTCGCTCACATTACCTGCGGTCATATTGATAAGTTGGCGAAAAATATTAAATAATTTTTCAAAATCTGCCTTATTTTTATCTTCTTGTGGAATAAATTGCGAAAAACGGTGTCCGTGCATATAATTAAGAATTAGGAATTAAGAATTAGGAATGTAAAAATTAGAATTGTTTTTTGAAGAAAATTGTTTTTTTATTTCTTTTCTTTCCTTTTTGAACAAAATAAATTAGAAAAAAATTGTTTTTTTATTCAAAATTCCAAAAAATCAATTCAATAACGTAAGATGTCCTTTTCTTTTGATTACTTTTTCAGGAAATAATATGTGATAATATTCAGCTTGCCACACATACACGCCCATTGGTGCTAATTTTCCATTGTGATAACCGTCCCAAAACTCGTTTTTATCCCTAATAATGTGTATCAATTCGCCCCATTTATTGAATATTGATATTTGAAGGTCTTTTATATCTTTGGCAAAAGGCTTAAAAACATCATTTAATCCATCACTATTGGGCGTAAAAGCGTTGGGTAAATTCAGCGAAATATTACATTCAACGTCTATATCAAGTTTTATTTCCTCCAAAGTGCAACCGCTTATATCATCTTTTATGGTTACCGTCCTAAAACCGTCTTGTGCCAATCCTACCACTTCCAAAGTCCTCGTTTTTTCGCCTGTTGTCCAAGAATAAACAGGTTTTCTGCCTTGTTGTATATAGGCAAGTTCTTGCTCTTGGGTGATAACTTCCACCAAAAGCGGTGGCAATGGGCAAACTTTTATATTTTGTTCTTTTTCCTTTTTAAAAATGGGGATAATCGTAATGGATTGCGTAAAAATACAATCTGCTATTTGCAAAGAAATCGTATAAATAGTGGTTTCAGAAAGCCCTTTTACCTTGATATTTGTGCAATTTTGGTCAATGCACGAGATAGGCATTTGGTTGTTGGTTGTCCATTGGCGATTATTTCCCAAAAAACAGCTTAAAGTGGCTTCTTGGTCTGCATTACACAGATAAATCACGCCTGAACTTGGGGCATTTTTGAGTGGTTTGAAGTTGGTATAATCCAAAATAAAACCGCTTGCACTGTCAATTCTTGAGAAATTACAGCCATATTCCAAATACAATTTAAAATTCTCGGTATCTTCCACCACATTATCATTTTTTGGCTTAAAAATAAAGTTTTTTTCACCTTCTCCCACCTGAAAATTAAAGGAAAAAGGCAATGCAACACGTTGATTATCAAAAAATACATCATAATCCGAAACATTGGCAGTGCCTACCGCAGATATTCTCGCAACTTCTATCTTGGTTTTTTCGGTTCTGGTTACTTTAAAAGGTACTTGTATGCAACCTTCCACCAAACCATTGTATTCTGTTTGAAAATTAGCCTCTAAAACAGGAACAGGGCTGATAATTTTTTCAATAAACACCGCAGAATCTACCCAATCATCTCCAACATCAGCGATTTTTAGCTCCAAGCGATACGTTTTACAAGGAATTACATCTACGCTTGCTTTAAGACCACGTGTAAAACCGTCATATTGCAAATATGAAAAATGAGGCGAAGCATTTGTTCGGTTATCTATGAAGTATTGAACATTTGTATCTGCATTCACATTATCAATCGTAACAGGTATAGTGGTATTTGGTATAAGAGCAAGATTTTTTTTGACATACATTCCGCCATTTGGGTTTTCGCCTGAAATCAAAAAAGCAAATACATCATTTACCCCAAAACCCACATATTCCATATATTCCTCTGAGGCAAAAGTATAATTAAAAAGTAATTTTGAGCCTGTAGGTTTTATGTCAAATGAAATACTGCACGCATCAACCGTAACACTACTTGACGCATTGGACGCTATGAGAATGTTAGTAAGGTCAGTGTCGCCTTCTTCGCCCCAAGAAGTTGTTTTTTCAGTGTTATTATTTGAACCCATTGCGTCAGTAGCTTGCCCTGTGCTGAGTATCATTCCATTTTTCAAAAAAATACTTGAAGAATATTTACCATAAGCAAGTGGTTTGCCTTTTATGATGATGTTGCTCACTGTAACGCCTTGTCCTACAAGTTGTTCAATGATGGTTTGGGCATTCCCGCCTGCTGTAACTTCTAACTGTGCATACGCACAAAATACATTGAAATAAAAATTAAAAAAAAGAAAAAATAAGGTAAAAACAGAGATAGAAATGTTTTTTTGCATAAAGAAAAATAAAAAGGAATCAGGAAAAAGATGTCAGGAATCAGGAAAAAGGAATCAGGAAAAAGGTGGCAGGAATGAGGTTTAAGTTGGATAATTTAAAAGAAATCCGTGAAAATCTGTAAAATCCGTGTTCCAAAACTTACCATTTTGTTTTTTCACTCATTTTTTAGTTAAAAAATAGTTAAAAACAATAATCATAAGACGTAATAAAAAGACATATAGTTGGTTGGTATTGTTTTTTTTTCTTAAAATTATATCAAAAAAAGTAATTTTTCTTGTTTTCAAATAAATCTTATGTTTTTGGATATTTTTCATTTTTAGGCTAATAGTTTTTTATGTATTTTTGCTAAAAATTATTTTCATAAAAATTACAAAAAAATGAGCGAAACCATTATCTTCTCAATGTCTGGTGTGAGCAAAATATATCCACCACAAAAACAAGTTTTAAAAAATATTTATCTTTCCTTTTTTTATGGGGCAAAAATCGGTGTTTTGGGCTTAAATGGCTCTGGAAAATCCTCATTATTAAAAATTATTGCAGGTTTAGATACAGATTATTTAGGAAATGTCGTTTTTTCACCTAATTATTCTGTGGGTTATCTTTCGCAAGAACCTGAATTTGACAAGGAAAAAACTGTAAAAGAAATCGTGCAGGAAGGCGTGCAGGAAACTGTGGATTTATTGGCAGAATTTGAAAAAATCAATGAAGCATTTGGAGAACCTGATGCTGATTTTGATAAACTTTTGGCAAGACAAGCCATCATTCAAGAAAAACTTGATGCCTCTGATGCGTGGAATTTGGATAATAGGCTTGAAAGAGCAATGGACGCACTTCGTACTCCGCCAAGTGATGCAAAAATTGCATATCTTTCTGGTGGTGAAAAAAGACGTGTTGCACTTTGTCGTTTGCTTCTACAACAACCTGACGTGCTTTTATTAGATGAACCTACCAACCATTTGGACGCTGAATCGGTGCATTGGTTAGAGCAACATCTTCAACAATACAAAGGAACTGTTATTGCAGTAACCCACGATAGGTATTTTTTGGATAATGTCGCAGGTTGGATTTTGGAATTGGACAGAGGCGAGGGAATTCCTTGGAAAGGGAATTATTCTTCGTGGTTAGAGCAAAAACAAAAACGCCTTGCACAAGAAGAAAAACAAGAATCAAAACGCCAAAAAACGCTTATGCGTGAATTGGAATGGGTACGTATGTCGCCAAAAGCTCGTCAATCCAAATCAAAAGCTCGCCTAAGTGCTTATGACAAACTTATGAGCGAAGACGTGAAACAAAAAGAAGAAAAATTGGAGCTTTTTATTCCGAATGGCAATAGATTAGGCAATAAAGTTATCAATGCAGAAAGCCTTAAAAAGGCTTACGGAGAAAAATTATTATTTGATGACCTTACTTTTTCACTTCCTCCTGCTGGTATTGTGGGCGTGATTGGGGCAAATGGTGCAGGTAAAACCACAATGTTCAAACTCATCAATGGACTTGTTACGCCTGATGCTGGTACATTTGAGGTAGGCGAAACGGTGCAAATTGCTTACGTTGACCAAGAACACAATGACCTTGACCCAAATAAATCAATTTTTGAGGCAATTACAGGGGGAAGTGATATTATGCTGGTAGGTGGAAAAGAATTTAATTCACGTGCTTATGTAAGTAAATTTAATTTTAATGGCAATGACCAACAAAAGAAAATTGGGCAACTTTCAGGAGGAGAACGCAACCGTGTGCATTTGGCAATGGCGTTAAAACAAGGTGGAAATCTTATTTTGCTTGATGAGCCTACCAATGATTTGGACGTGAATACGTTGAGAGCTTTGGAGGAGGCATTAGAAAATTTTGCAGGTTGTGCGGTGGTAATTTCCCACGATAGGTGGTTTTTGGATAGAATTTGCACGCATATCTTGGCTTTTGAGGGCAATTCACAAGTTTATTGGTATGAAGGGAATTTTTCGGATTATGAAGAAAACCGCAAAAAACGACTTGGTGAGGTAAATCCTACTCGTATTAAATACAAAGGAATCGCTTAATAATGGTGAATGATGAATGGTAAATGGTAAATGAAACAGCCAAATTTCAATGTTGAATTATGAATTATGAATGAAACAGCCAACAGCCTCGCATTTGTCATTGCGTAGCAATCTGGCTGTTTTGTATTTTCCTTTCCCCTAATTCTTTTTCTCTAATTTTATTTACCTTACAAAATTCCCCCTTTGGGGGTTAGGGGGCTTATGAAAAAAATTCTAATCTTGCGTTTTTCTGCGATTGGTGATATTGCTTGGACGAGTTTGGCGGTGCGTTGCCTCAAAAATAAATTTCCTGATACAGAATTGCATTTTTGTACCAAAAGCCAATACAAAGATATGGTACAATATAATCCGCATATTTCAAAAGTAATTTGTTTGGAAAAAAAACAAAGCATCAATGACCTTATAAAAATATTAAAAGCAGAAAATTATGATTGTGTGGTGGATTTTCATAATAATCTTCGTACAACTTATATAAAATTTTGGCTTGGAAAAAAATCTTATACTTCCCAAAAACATAGTTGGGCAAGATGGTGGCTTGTACAAACAAAACAAAATTTTGTTCCGCATACTCACGTTGCACAATGGCACGTCCAAACCTTAAAACCGCTTGGCGTAGAAGATGATGGTGGAAAATTAGAATATTTTTTGCACCCTGAAAATGATTTTGTAGATAAAAAAAGCCTTCCTAACGCATTTCAAAATGGTTATACTACCATTGTGATAGGTGCAACTGAATGGACAAAAAAATTACCTTTTGAGAAATTGATTGAACTTTGTGAAAAAATAAATGAACCTGTGATATTATTGGGTGGTAAAGAAGAAATTGAAATTGCTGAAAAAACCAAAGAATATTTTGAGAAAAATAAAAATAATATTGAAGACAAAATTGAAATTTTTAATGCTTGTGGTAAATATTCCCTCAATCAATCTGTGTATTTAGGCAAAGAAGCAAACAAAATTTTTGGACAAGATACAGGTCTGACGCATATTTTGGCAGGTTTTGATAAAAAAATTTATGGAATTTTTGGTGGAACTGTACCACAACATTGTTATCCTTATACCCCAAATAGAGAGATTTTGGAGGTAAAAAATCTTTCTTGTCGCCCTTGTTCTCGTTCTGGCAGAAAATCCTGTCCAAAAGGGCATTTTAAATGTATGAAAGATTTGGAATTTGGGGGAAAGGTGTAAGTAACAAGGGGAAAGTAGAAAATAAATAAAAACAAAATAAACCAAAATCAAAAATTTTGAACGAAAAACGCATTTTATCTGATTTCTCGCTGTCTCATATTTTTTATGGAATTTCTGCGATATTTCACCCTTTGTTGTTGGTTACATTTGCCACAATGATTTTATTATATTCTCAAAATTATGTGATTGCGATTCGTCCTGAAAGCAAATGGACAATCATTTTTGTCATTTTTTTGCTTACATTTTGCGTTCCTTTTTTGAGTGTATTGATATTTTATTTTTCAGGTAATATTTCTGATTGGCGTTTGACTAACAAAGCAGATAGATTTTTTCCTTTTTTATTTACCACAATTTTTTATGCCATAAGCGCATATTTTTTTACCTACAAATTTCCTTTGGGCATTTTGCCTCACATTTCTAATTTTTTATGGAGCGTAAGCACTTGCTTATTATTAGTAACTATTATTACGCATTATTGGCAAATAAGTGCACACGGTGTAGGAATGGGTGGATTGTTGGGTTTTTTTGTGGGTATTCAAATGATGACCCCTTCACAGGATTGGCAATTTTGGATAAAAATGATAGTTTTTTTACTTGGTTTGGTGCTGACAGCACGTTTATATTTGGAAGCACATACACCAAATCAAGTTTGGTTTGGTGCAGGATTGGGTTTTGTGGTTTGTTTTTTGGGGCAGGTTTTATTTTTTTAAAAAATAATCTAAATTGAGATTTTATTATTTGTGCAAAAAATACTCTTTTACAATCGCTAACAAATTTTTTATATTATTTTTGCTTAAAAATTCACACCATTAAAAATTAAAGAGAAAATATGTTGGAAGTAGAATTAAAAAGCGAAGAATATATTTATCATATTCCTTTATCACAAAATATTAACAATAATTTTTTGATAGAATTACAATTTTGTATTCTTTATGAAAAATGGAAAGAAGAACGGAAATATTTGTCTTTGATGTGTGATATTCAAAATACAACTTCCTATCAAAAAATAATACAAATGGGAAAAGATGTATTGCCTTTTATATTAAAATCTATGCAAAATACACCTGATTGGTGGTTTGAGGCACTTTTTAAAATTACAAACATTAACCCAATTTCTCCTCAAAACAAAGGAAACCTTGCTAAAATGACACAAGATTGGTTAGCTTGGGGAAAATCACAAGATTTATGTTAAAATTAAAAGAGTTCCCAAATAGTTTTTTAGTTCCTTTTTCTCAAAAGATAATTTGGAACTTACACATGTTGCTTTACAATTAGATAAAAATTATTGAACAAGTAAATTAGGTTTTTCCAATGATGTAAAACATTCACTTTTTGCTATGCAAAATGGTTTGTATGGTAGTGTATGTATTTTTATGAAAAAATGATTTTTAAATGTTGAATGTGTAATTTCAAAGTAATCTTTTAATTATTTGTGATTGTTTTTCTACCTTTGTTGAAATTTTTAATTACCAATTTTTTGTGAAAATATTAAGTATCAATACCAAAATAGTTTATATTATAGGTTTTCAACTCTTGGAGGGTTTAAAACCCTCCAAGAGTTTTAGAAGCGTTTTTTTTATAAAATTACTTTTTTGAATAATACAAACTAAATAAGTATGGTTACTTAGCCTTATTTGTCTTACTTTTACCCATAAAATTATTTTCACAAATTTTAAACATAAAAACCAAGACTTACAAAGTTTCAAAAACTTTGTAAGTCTTAGTTTTTTATTTCACAAAAAACCTTACACCCACATAACCCATAGCACCCATAATAGGTGCATACACTACAGACGCATCAAAATATCGCTGATATGGATTTTGTGAATTAATAATGGGATTTTCTTGCATCACATTTAACAGATTTTCGCCACCAATATATGCCTCCCAACGCAAAAAATTACGTGTAATTTGGGCATTAAGCATCATATAATCACGTGCAAATGCAGGGCGTTGAAATTCCACAGGGGAATTTTTGGTATTTGGAAGGCGTTGCGTGCCTTGCCATTCAAGCGTCATATCAAAATCCCAATTTAAGTTAGGTGTTTGATAGGATAAATTCCACATAATGCGGTCTTGTGGTGTAAAATACGCACTTTGCAAACCAATATTTTCAAAATTTGTTTTTACATCATAGTATTTGTACGCCAAAGTGCTGTGTAATCCATTCAAAATTTCTGCTTTTGCTTGTATTTGAAAGCTATTTGCGTAAGAATTTCCTTGTAAAGCATATATTTTTAGATAATTTGCATTTTCCAAATCAAAAACCACTTGTTTTGTGAAATCTGTCCTATAAAAATCTGCTGTAATATTCCATTCTCGCTCTTTTCCTACATAAAAAGTATGCGAAATACTTGTTCCATAATTCCAAGCAATTTCTGTAAAGGCATTATTATTAAAATTTTGTACCAAAACCTTTCTACTACTCGCTAAATACCCTGTTCCGCTTGCCAAAGGACTGTCCATTCGCATACCTCGCCCTGCAGAAAGGCGTATATGTGTAGATTTTTTTGGTGTATATTTGAGGTGTAGGCGTGGATTTAGCTGAAAACCCATTAAATTGTGAAAATCCGCCCTTAATCCTGTTACAGAACTTAGTGTTTTTGTCCATTTTGCACTGTGTTCCGCATAAAAACCCTGTGCAATCTCTTGTCTGCCAAGATTTAGGGCATAATTTTCTGGGACTTTTGCCTCAAAATTCTCTTGAAAATCATTAAAAATGGTACTAAAACCTGTCTTTAAGCTATGGTTTTCGCCCAAAGGCAACTGCAAAATCATCTGTAAATAACCAAATAACTCTTTTCCCCTATAAAAATTCATACCATACCAACTGTGTTGGTCGTGGTGAGCAGTATTTACGATAAATCCTATACTTTTTAATGGATTTTTTGGTGAAACCCAACCAAATTTTGACCAAAATTCCTGCCTTTCGGTGTTGTGGCTTACGCCATAAGGTGTAAAAGTGGGAACGTTGTGGTCTTGTGGGTGTCGGTGTTCATTTTCGCCTCCTAATTTTTGGTCTTTTAGCACCTTTACGCCAAATTGACCGTGAAAATTATCAGATGTATAATGCCAACGATTAATAAAATTAACCTGTCTGAACTTGGGAATATCCATAAATCCATCTCCATTTTGGTCAATAGCACTTTGTAATTGGCTATAATGACTCATAAATGTAGTTTCCCATTTAGGGCTTATTTTTTGGGTGGTATTCAGGTTTAATTCAAAGCGATTTCCAGCATTATAATAACCATTTACGAGCAGTTTTTCGGAATTTTCGGGTTGTGCGAGGGTCATATTGATTTGTCCTGTGATGCTTTCGTAACCATTTAACACCGAACCAGCCCCTTTTCCTATGTCAATGTTCTTAATCCAACTACCTGACGTAAAATATAGCCCTTGTCGCACCGCCAAACCACGCACCGCAGGGACATTTTCCATCATTATTTGGGCATAATTTCCATCAAGTCCTAAAAAGCGAATTTGTTTTGTGCCTGAAATGGCATCAGAAGTACTGACATCTATAGACGCATTGGTTTCAAAACTCTCCGAAAGGTTACAACAAGCGGATTTTTTGAAGGTTTTGGCGGTCATAGTTTCCATTGCTTGCATTTCGTCAGCGTTGCGGTCTTGTCTGATAACAACTTCGCCAAGCTCGGTATCATTTTTTAGGGAAATTTTGATAAAATCTTGAGGATTTTTTACTAAAAAACTGTCTTTTTTGTAACCAATGTAGGAAAAAATAAGCGTGTTTTTGTCGGTTTCTTCTAATATTTTAAAATTCCCTAAGCTATCACTCAAAGCTCCAATTTTTCCATTTTTCCATTGGATTGTAACGCCAATAAGTGGCGTTTTTTGTGGATTTTGTGATGAATTTTTTTGATTTTTGTTTTCTGAAATTTCAGAAATATTGCCCTGAATGTAATTTTGGGCAAAGAGGTTTTTATTTAGGTAAAAAAATTGTATAAAAACAATATTTACTAAATAAATATATAATAAAAATGATTTTTTCATGATAATATTCGTTAAATTTTAAATAAAAATTGTGTTTGGTAAAGACACCAAACAAGGAATAAATATGGTATTTTGGCTGTTTTGTATTTTGTACTTACACCTGACACCTTACTACTTACACCTAAAATTTTCAACGAATAATTTTTTTGAACCTCAACCAATTTGGAATTTTGGGCAAAGGTGGTGGATAACAGAAACCAAATAGTTTATTTTTTTTAAGAAAAAATCCAAAAAATATTTTTAAATAATGAAGAAATTTTTTAAAAACATTTGGTAAAATAAATAAAAACAAAAATACAGGCAAAATACTTATGTCTGCATTTGTGGTTTGTTCTATATCAGCTTGCCAAATTTCGCTTTGGAAAGTGCAACAAGGATTAAGAGGTTTTGATTTGGTTTTTTTACAAGAATTTTGGTTATTTTTTTTATGATTTTTATTTTTCCTAATATTTTCACAACAATTATCTTTTTTTGAAAAAAAGCTAATTTCTCTTTTCATATCAGGCATCTGACAATAACGCACAAATACAGGCACGCCCAATGCTACCAAAAGCATTTGGAATATAAGAAAATAAACCAATAAAGTGCGTTGTTTTTCCATTTTAACCCAGAATTAGGAATGAGTGAGAAATAAAATAGCAAGTTTGGAACACGGATTTTACGGATTAACACAGATTTTCACGGATTTTCTTTTTTTATTTTTATGTAAAGCACAGGCATTTATGCCTGTGAAACGCCAAACATATCCACATTAAAAAATATACATTCATTATCTGCAAAATTACACAAAATCATAACAAAAAAATATTTTTTTTTGTTATGGAATACTAAAAAACTCACTAATAATATTGCAAACCTTCCATTATTTTCTGAATTAAAGCATCTGTTTTTGATTTGATGCTGATGATTTTGCTTTGGTTTTCTTCATAAAATTCAATGAGAACCTCACCTGTTTTCATTTTAAAGAAAATGCCTTTTTGCCACATATAATTTATTTCTTCCAACTCCGATAAATAACTCACATACGTCATAACGCCATAAATCAAGCCTTTGGGCAAAAAAGAATGTGTTTTTCTGACATTTTGCAACGTAAATGCGTTTTCTCTTTGCCATTCCCAAGCTGACACTTCGTCTGGTTTGTCAGAAGGCAAAAATTGTGGAACAATAAAAGTTCTGTCTGAAAAATTATTGGAATGATTTGCCTTTTTTTCAAATGCCAATCCTGCACTCAACATAAAATCAATAAAAATTCTTTGGTCTTCTTCTGAATGATTTTTCCAAATTTTAGCAATATTTTCGTATAAAAATAATCCTTTTTGAGCTTTCAAAACTTTAAATTCTGGGCTTTCTCTGTCCAAAACTTTATAAATTGCTTCTATTACCCAAGATTGATTGATGATGATTTTGTTGTTGAAATAAATATTTTTGTGATAGACCACACCTGTATCGTGCAGATAGCCCAATATCGTGGAAGCTGATTTTTGTGTGCCTTTGCTTTGACAAATTGCCTCAAACTCCGAAAATTCTATGGTTTTGGTGTAATTCCCTTGTAATTTTAGCATTTCTTCTCGTACTTCTACCCAATTTGTAGGTAAATTAGGGCTTTGAAAAGATGGATTTTCTGCAAAAATCGTTTTTAATTTATTTTCCAATTCCTCAAAACCTTGACTTGTTTTTGCACTTACATTGAGAAAATCCAAAATAAAATATTGTTTTTTTAGTTCTTCTTTTTGTTCAACAGAAAAATCTTCTGAAAACATATCCATTTTGTTTTTTAGCACCAAAATAGGACTTTTTTTTGCAAAATATCTCGCATATTCAAGCCAATAATGGAG
Source organism: Cytophagales bacterium (assembly GCA_013297825.1). GTDB lineage: Bacteria > Bacteroidota > Bacteroidia > Cytophagales > Microscillaceae > JAAFIN01. Next base: position 203 of record JAAFIN010000084.1, on the reverse strand, counting down.
TTTTTCATTTTCGTATTTTGTGTTGTGCCATTCGTGAAAATCTCTGTTTTCATTTTCAAAATCCCAAACCAACACAAACAAAGCATTGGTTTGCATAAATAATTGGTGTGTGGCGTGATACAAATCTTGTCCAGCAAAATCCCAACAATTCAACTGAAAATTCCCTAATTTTCTACGCAACATTACGATTGCGTGGGTGGAAT
>JAAFIN010000083.1 GCA_013297825.1 Cytophagales bacterium | reverse complement strand
AAAAAAAAAAAAAAAAAGAAAAAAAAAAGAAAAAATTTTTTTTTTTCAAAAAAAATGTTCAATTTTCAGAAAAATTTATAAATTATTTAGTTTTTTTAAAACAATTAAAAAAATAAATTTATAATTACAAAGTCTTTTATACTAAATATTTTTTTTAAACACACACAAACAAAAAATTATTACCGATTATGGGTATCTTTGGTCGTATCGCTGACATCTTCAAAGCTAATGTGAATGACGCATTAGACAATATGGAAGATCCTGAAAAAATGATTAAACAAATGGTGATAGAGATGCAAGAAGCTATCGCTAAAGCAACTTCTGGCTTGGCTACCGCTATGGCTCAGGAGAAAAAAATGGAACGTGATTACAAAGCTCATGATGAAGCTGCAAAAAATTGGGAACAAAAAGCTATGCAAGCATTACAAGCTGGTAACGAAGACCTTGCACGTAAAGCTCTTGCTGAAAAAGCTAAAGCTGACCAACTTGCTGCACAATTCAAAGGTATGTATGACTCTGCTGCTGCCACTACAAGCAACTTGAAAGGTCAAGTTGAACAACTTAAAGGTAAATTAAGCGAAGCTAAAATGAAAGAAAGCACACTTATTGCTCGCAATCAGGCTTCTATCGCTCAAAAACAAATCGCTAAACAAGTTGGCAACTTTGATGCAACAAGCTCTTTCGCAAAATTTGATAAATGGGAAGAAAAAATTATGAAAAATGAAGCAGAAGCTCAAGCATTTACCGAACTCGGTCAATCAACCAACGCTTCTCTTGATGATGAATTTAAAAAACTTAGTGCAGGTACTGCAGTAGATGATGACCTCGCTAAATTGCGTGCTAAACTCAATGCAGGTCAATAATCTTCGTTTTTTTTGATAAAACATCTTTTTTAGGTTCAATTTCTTTATAAAAATTGAACCAAATATCCTTATTTTTTATATAAAAAGTGCTTTTTATTTGGTATTATCTTTTAATTGGCTGTTTTGCCTTTTTTACTGATACCTAATGACTGACTACTTTTTACTAATTTTTTATTTTCAAATTTTTAAAAAAACTAAAAACAAATATCCCATGCCTAAATTCACCGTCTTGAAAAGTGGCGTTAATGAAGATTTAATCGCATCTACACAAAAAAAAGTAGAAAAATATATTGGTGTTCTTTTTCATGACCACGAAATCGTGAAAATTGATGATTTTTATACTTTTACCGCAGGTACTGTAACTGTAACTGTTCAAGTACTTCCTTGGCACAGTGAAGATGTACTTGTCAAAGTATATTCTTATGTAGGTGATGAGTCAAAACCACTTACTCCTGAAATGCGTGAGGAACTTTTACGCCAAAATGCAACCCTTCCACTTGGTAGCTTTGGTGTTACTTATGATGGAAATGCTATTTTCCAATATTCTTTGGCAGGTGCTAACCTTGACCTCAATGAGTTTGAGGCTGCTGTACAAATGGTAGCTAAAACTGCTGATGAGCTTGACGAACACGTAAAAGGTGTAGTAGTAGCTTAATATTTTTTGTAAAAAAAATCTAAAAAAAAGGCAATTTAGATAAAAATAGTTTATCTATTTTGCCTTTTTTTAATTTCTCTTAACAAAACTTTTGGAGGGTTTCAAACCCTCCAAAAGTTAAAACACACGATTATAATTTTTTACTAAATTTTTTAAAACTATTTTTAATAAATGATAGCTATTATTATTGGCGTTATTCTCATTGGTTTGGCTGTTTTTTTATACTACAATCGCCAAAACGCCCTCAACAAATCCCTTGATGTAAGATATTATGAAACCTCTAAAATCTCTGAATCTTCTGAAATCTACAAATCAGTAAAAGCTGAACTTGGTGAGGGACATTATTCAGGTAATATAGTGGAATTTAAAGGGATTGGTTCTACTGAAAAACCTTTGCTTTCTGAACACACTGAAACAGAATGTTTGTATTATTATGCAAGTGTGGAACGCAAATATGAAGCAGAAGAAGAAACTCGTGATAGCGAAGGACGTGTTTCAAGACGTTGGGTTACTCGTACCGAAACAGTTTCTTCCAACGAAAAAATGAAAACTTTTACGCTCAATGATGGAAGTGGTGCAAAAGTTCTTGTTAATCCAGAAGGTGCAAGCATTGATGCCATAGATCATTATAGTGAATATCGCCCTGAAAAAGGTAATAGAGCTATTGCTGAAACACTTACATCTGCATTTTTGGGTGGCGGTGGCAGAACATTGGGCTACACTTATACTGAAAGAATTATTCCAAATAATGCAAAAATCTATGTATTAGGCGAGCTTTCAGACAAAGAAACAGGAAAACTTACCGTAAAACGCCCTTCTGAAGCAGGCAAAACATTCATTGTTTCTGTAAAATCAGAAGAACAAATCGTAGAAGATGCTAACAGCTCTGCTGCGTGGCAATTATACGGTGGAATTGCATCTGCGGTAATTGGCGTGATTGCGATTATTTTGGGTGCTTTGAAAATTGTATAAAAAAATAATTTTTTATTTATAAAAAATCCTCTAAATCATAAAGTTTAGGGGATTTTTTGTATGTAAAAATCTATTTTGATTACAAAATATTTATCTCATTTTTCGTTTATATTTAATATCATAACTACTCAAATGTTAAAAAATCCATTTATTCCCATTATTATTATTGGTTTGGGAATTATTATTTTGTATAATATTTTTTCGGAAAATAAAAATACACCAAAACAAGAAAATAATAATATTTCGTCCAAAGAAGATATTTTGAAAGCAAGACAAGAAAAAGACAATTTTTTTAAGAAAAATGAAAAATCACCAATTTCGGACAAAGATAATTTTCAAAAATTAAATTATTTTGAATATGATGCGAATTATATCGTTCAGGCACATATTCACGCACTTTCAGGCAAAGACACACTTTATATTGCCTCCTCAAAAGGTGAAAAAGAACCTTATTTGCAATACGCTAAGGCACATTTTGATTTACAAAATAAAAATTGTGAAGTGGTAATTTTGCAAAAAGTTGGCGGATTGCCCAATACACCTTTTTTGCTTGCTTTCAAAGATGCAACATCAGCCAAAAGTACTTATGGAGGAGGACGTTATATAGATATTCCTATATTGGCGTTAAAAAATAAAGAAAACATAACCATTGATTTCAACAAATCATATTTTCCTTATTGTGCTTATAATCCAAATTATATTTGTCCTATTCCGCCAAAACAAAATAATTTAGACATAAAAATAGAAGCAGGAGAAAAGAATTAAACATTTTTCAAAAAAATGGTCTGTACCGTAGTTTACGAAGGTCTGACCATTTTTTGAAAAATTACCAAACAAAAATTTTTTGTAATAAATCTTTACAAAAAAAGTAGTTATAAAATAATCACACAGAAAAATTTAAAAAAAAATTCTTTATTCCAAAAATTATGAAATCACCATTAAAAAAAATATATCTTTCTACGAGTTTTGCGATTTTTGCGTTTTGTTTTACAAATTGCAATCAAGCGGTTTTTGCTCAAATTAATAATAATAATCCTGACAAAAAAGACGAAAAAAAGAAAGAACTTGAAAAAGAAAAAAATGACCATTTGAAGGCATTTGAGGAAATGAAAAATCTCCAAAACAATGATTTCCAACAAGATAAAAAAGAACAACAAAAATTATTTAAAAGTTTTTGGCAAAAACAAAATAAAAAATTTGTAGAACATCTCAAAAAACCTTGGGTAAATGTAAAACCTGAACAAGCAGAAGAACCTGATGATGTAACCCCTGAAATAAAACCCATTGAAGCAAAACCTGATAGAAAAATGGAGCGTATTCACCTCAAAACTGATATAACACCCATTGAAATCACACCTTCTGTTCCGAAAGATAATTTGATTTTGAAGCTGGAAATGCCTAAAAAAGAAAATACAAAAACAACTTTTTGTATTTTTTTAGAAGAAAATTGGGAAATTCCAGTCCCTCCTATTTTTAAAAAATCTGAAAATTTAGGACTTTCTGAAAAACTTATCGCAAATTATTGGGGAATACTCGCAGAACAAGATTATTTGTATTTTATTCAAAAAATCTTAAAAATTCGTGAGGAAAAAAGTTTAAATGATTGGGCATTTTTTGAATTTTTGGGCAAAATATCTGAAACATTGCCTTATGAAGAAAATGAAAAGAATATTTGGCGTTGGTTTATGCTTGTGCAAGCAGGTTATCAAGCAAAAATAGGATATCAAAATGAAAAAATATACGTTTTATTGCCTTTCCATCAAACAGTTTTTCGCAAAACCTATTATAATATTGACAATTCACGTTATTATGTTATCAATACAAAAGAGGGCGAAAGAGTAAGTTTGCAGATTTATTCAGGGAATTTTCCTGCTTCTACCCAAAAATTTGACTTACATTTGAGGCAATCGCCTAATGTTCAAACTGCAAGCTCTGAAAGAATTTTAACTTTTTTGTATAAAAACAAAAAACAAGAAATAAAATTGGAATACCAAAAATCGGTCATTGAATTATACAAAAATTATCCACTCACAGATTTGAATGTATTTTTTGGAGCAAAACCTTCTGAATTTATAAGTAAAAGTATCAAAACAGCTTTTGAACCTATTTTGAAAAATTTTGCAACAAAAAAAGAAAAATTACAATACCTTTTGACTTTTGTGCAAAAAGCATTTGAATACCAAACCGACCAACAACAATTTGGCTACGAAAAACCAATGTTTGTAGAAGAAACCTTACATTATGGTTATATAGATTGCGAAGACCGTTCTATTTTATTTTCGTATTTGGTGCGTGAGTTATTAGGGCTTGAAGTGCTTGGCATTGATTATCCTGGACATATTGCTACTGCAGTATTGATGCCTGATGATGAAGTAAAAAATGCTGATACAGTAGAATATAACAAAAAATCTTACATTATTTGCGACCCAACTTACATAAATGCGAATATTGGTGAAGCAATGCCAGATTTAAAAGCATTGAAAATAGAAGTGATTTTAATTCCTTAAAATTCTGGTTCTTTGACAATTTTTATGGAATACCTTTTTAGCTTACGTGTCGTTTTTTCTTTTTCCATAAAAATTATCAGACAGCCAAAATTCTTTTAAAATAAAAAATAATGACAAAAAAAAACCAAAAACTAAAAGTTTTTGGTTTTCTTACAAAATGAAAAAAAATGAATTATGAAAATATTTGTACCAAAGGCGGGACTTGAACCCGCACGAGTATTACTGCTCACAAGATTTTAAGTCTTGCGTGTCTACCATTCCACCACTTCGGCGAGGCTTTATTTTTGGTAAGAACACAAAAATAGAGCAGAAGACGAGTCTCGAACTCGCGACCTCAACCTTGGCAAGGTTGCGCTCTACCAACTGAGCTACTTCTGCTTGTTATTTTTAAGAATAATTTTATTCTTAATTGGTGATGCAAAGATAAAAGGCTTATTTGATATTTCCAAATTTTTTTCAAAAAAAAATGTTTTTTTTTTAATTTTTTTTCAAATTTCTTTTTTTACATAAAAAAAACACGATTTTAATGTTAATTTGCATACTTTTATTTGATAGCTTGTTTTCACCATAATTTTTTATTTAACAAAAGAAATGCGTTTTTTTAAAATGCCAATGTGGCTTATCAATCGTTTTACACAACTCACTTGGCAACAACCTACCACTGAAAAAATAATTTATCTTACTTTTGATGATGGGCCTATGCGTGGTGTTACAGAATGGGTGTTGGATACGCTTGCGGTATATGAAGCAAAAGCTACTTTTTTTTGTGTAGGGGATAATATTCGCAAAAATCCTGATATTTTTGAGCGTGTGGTAAGCGAAGGACACAAAGTAGGAAATCATACTTTTAATCATTTGAGCGGTTGGGGAAATGATTTTTTAAAATATTTGGATAATATAGAAAAATGCCAAAATATCTTAGAAAATACCTTAAAAAATTATTCAGAAAAATTATTTTTATTGCAAAAACAAAATAATAGTTTGTTTCGTCCTCCTTATGGAAAACTTACTTTTGAGCAAATAAATTTTTTGAAACAAAAATACCAAATTATTATGTGGGACGTGTTAAGCTATGATTTTGACCGCACACTCTCCCCTGCAATTGCTCTCCAAAAAACGATTAAAAATACTCAAAATGGTAGTATTGTGGTTTTTCATGATAGTTTCAAAAGTTTCAAACAATTAGAATGGATTTTGCCACGTTATTTGGCTCATTTTACACATTTAGGATATAAATTTTTGGTAATTGATGACCAGAAATAAAAATTTATAAGAAAGAATTATGAAAAATAACATACTAATTTTTACTTTCTTTTTATTAGGTTTTAGTGGTATTATGGGCATTTTTTGGTATGAAGAAATGCGTTTTTTGTTGCCAACGCCAAAACCTAAAAATTTTGTGGATAAAAAAATAGGAACGCAAATACATTTAAGCCCTCCAAATTCCAAAGAAACAACAAATAAACCTACGCTTTTGCATTTTTTTAGTGCTAAATGTCCTTGTTCTCGTTTTAATGCAACACATTTGAGAGAACTTTATGAAAAATTTGGTAAAAAAATAAATTTTGTGGCAATTATTGAAGCCTCCAACACACAAGAAGCTCAAAAATCATTACAAAAAAATGGTTTAGAAATGGATTTTGTGTTGGACAAAGAAGGCAGAATCGCAGATAGTTGTGGCGTATATTCCACACCGCAAGCGGTTATTTTGGACAAAAATCAAAAAATTTATTACAAAGGAAACTATAATATTACACGTTATTGTGCAGATGAAAAAACGCAATTTGCACGCCTGGCATTGGAGGCTTGCATTGCTCAAAAACCACTTCCAGAATTTTCTAAACAAATATTGAAAGCGTATGGTTGTAGTTTGGAAAGCGACGAAGATAATTAGGAATTAGGAATGGGAAATTAGGAATGAAACAGCCAAATTTCAATGATAAATAATAAATATTGAATGATAAATGAAATAAAAATTTTTAATATGAAAAATAATTAGAATAAAATTTTGATAATTAAATAAAATAATAATAAAAATTCCTAATTCTTAATTCCTAATTTATGACTATACATTTTGCTGAATTATCATTATCATTTGCATTTTCTGACATTATTTTACCAAATTTTATAGAAAATTTGGATTTGGAAAATGAAATAAATGCTAAAAATATTAAAGAAATTTTGATTTTTTGTAGAGATTTTTTGCAAAAAAAAGAAAGTTATTTATTACACACATCAGGCTCAACAGGTACGCCAAAACCTATTACAATAAGCTACAACCAAATATGTGAAAGTATAAAAATGACACAAAAAGCATTAAATCTTACACAAAAAGATGTGTTTTGTGTATGCCTTCCTACTGAATTTATCGCAGGAAAAATGATGATTGCACGTGCTTTGTATTTGGGTTGTGAAATGTGGATTTATACGCCTTCAACTAAATTTTTAGATAATTTTATTTTAAATAATAATACAAAATTTTCTTTTATTGCACTTGTTCCGCCACAATTACAATATATTCTTTCACAAGAAAATCAAACAAAAATATTGGATAATTGCAAAAATATCATTGTGGGAGGTGCATCTGTTTCGGTTTTTTTGAGGAATGAAATTTTAGAAAAACTAAAAAATGCTCACGTTTTTCTTACTTATGGAATGACTGAAACAGTGTCGCATATTGCATTACAAAAATTGAATTTTTTTAAAGTCCTCCCTTCTAAATATCCCCTCTCCTTTGGAGAGGGGCAAGGGGGTGAGGTTGATTTAGGTGAGGTTTTTCACACATTGAACAATGTAGAAATTGCCATTTGCAATGAAGATTCTCCACAAAAAAATTGCCTAAAAATCAAATCTCCAACTACAAATTATGAATGGATAACCACAAATGACTGTGTAGAATTACTCTCGCCTACTGCTTTTAGGTTGTTGGGGCGTGTGGATAATGTGGTAAATATTGGCGGAAAAAAAATGCAATTAGAAGAAATAGAAGCACAATTTGAGAAATTTTTTGTAAACAATTATTTAGAAAATTTAGTTTTTTATACTAAAACCAAACAAGATGATATTTGGGGACAAAGTATTGTGTTGGTATTGGCTTGGGAAAATTTATTAGAATGTAAAAAGCAATTTTTGGCAGTTTTTCCTTGTTTTTTGGATTATTTTGAAAAAAAAATGAAATTTTTGGAAATAGAAAATCAATCAGAAAAATTGGATATTTTGGATAAAAAAGATATTTTATTTGGGGAAATAATACTAATTTTACAGCAAAACATACCAAAGTATATGCTTCCACAAAGTATTGAGATTTTGACGAAATTTGAGAAAACAGTTACAATGAAACTCAAAAAGAAATAAAAGGAATTAGGTGTCAGGAATCAGGTGTCAGGAATTAGGTGTCAGGAATTAGGTGTCAGGAATTTGGTGTCAGGAATCAGGAATTAGGTGTCAGGAAAAATTACATTCAAATAAAAATAGCTTTATACTTTTTAATATTTTTTAGGGTTGTTTATTTCTGCTTTTTTACTGACACCTGACTCCTGACTACTCTTACTGATTCCTAACCACTTTATACTATATATTTTTTGTTAAATATTTTTGGGTTACAAATAAAGTTACGATATTTGAGGTAATTTTTTAAAAAAAGATGGAAAAACAGTATTATCATTGGCATTTGGCACATTTAAGCGGTGAATATTGGCAAGCGGTGGATTTACGTCAACGTGTATTACGTGAGCCTTTGGGTATGCAACTCGCAGGAACACAACTTGCACAAGAAACAGAGGCATATCATTTGGGAATTTTTGATAATAAAATTGATATTTTGGGTTGTTTGATGTTACAACCCAAAGAGGAGTTTGTTTTTCAGATGAAACAGGTTGCAGTTGATACGCATTTGCAAGGAAAAGGCATAGGGAAAAAATTAGTACATTTTGCAGAAAAATTCGCTTTGAGAAAACAAGCCAAAAAAATAATACTTCACGCAAGAGAAAACGCAATACCTTTTTATAAAGCATTAAATTATGAACCAAAAGGCGATTTTTTTGAGGAAATAGGTATTTCACATATTATGATGGAAAAGGAATTCTGAAAGGCAAAGCCCCCTAACCCCCAAAGGGGGAATAAATACACAATACAAAATTTTATTTAAGCATAATTTTTTAATTACATAATTTTATTCTAAATTTTTAAAAAAATAAATATGGAAACAACACAAGACAGAGCAACCCAAAAAAAGGCAGTTACTGAAATGGTGCATCAATACGCCAAATCAGTAGGATTAGACCTTAATCAAACATATAACGCTGAAAAAGGCTCTTGGAGTTGGCGAATAGGCTCTGCAAGTATTCAGGTGTATATTGAGAGCGTTAATTTCTCCAATGGACATTCGAGAGATTATTTGCGTATTTTTTCACCTTTGATGCAAATTCCTGCAAATGATTTATTAGCATTTTATCGTCATTTGTTAGAATTGAATGATTCAAGTCTTGGCGTAAAACTTACCATTATGCCAGGTAGCACATTGATATTTGCTACTTATGAGCGTGATATTCGTGGAATGGATTATCAAGAGCTTTCTACTTGTATTTCAGATTTGGAATGGTGGGCTGACAAACTTGATGATGAGTTAAAAAATCAATTTCCTAATCTCTACAACTAATTTTTTTGCAATTTTTAACAAAAAACATCTTGTATGTGGTAATAATTTTTTATTTTTTTGCACATATTTTTAGATATTTTTTTTATGTAGTTAAAAGTGTATTTTTTATTTTTTTAGAAAATAAAAATTGTATTTTGGTTATTTTTACTGATTACTGATACCTAACTACTTTTTACTAATATTTTTTTAATCATTTATTGTTGCTTTTTAAGTAAAACATTTTATATATTCAAAACATTTTATCATTTTTTTATTATTTATGAAACATTTTAACAATTTGCATAAGTTGTTCAAAACGTGTCTTTTGCTAATAGCATTTGGGCTATACACGTGGAATGGTTATGCGCAAATAAATCTTACTGCACCTGGAGCTACCTATACGGAGAATTTTGATGCAACTACAATAGGGGCGACTTTGCCAACTGGTTGGGTGTCAATAGATGCAAATAGTGACGGAGTACCTAATAGCGGTGCAGGTAAATGGAATATTGTAAGTATGTTAGGTAATCCTGCATCAAATGTTGGATTTGGTGGTACAGGTAACTGCTTAGCATATTTGTGGAATGCAACCAACGCAGCAAATGACTGGGCAATAACACCAGCTTTTACTTTGGCAGTTGGTAGCTATCGAATTAATTTAAAATATGCTGCTACAGCAGCGGGTACTGTTTTTCCTGAGAAATTAAAAATATTTCTGGGTACTGCTGCAACTGTTGCTGGTATGTCTCCTACACCACTAAAAGATTACGATAATATAAATTCTGCTACTTATGCTGATGATGCTATTAATTTTACAATATCAACACCAGGTACATATTTTATTGGATTCAATGCTTATAGTGCAGCAGATCAATATGCTTTACGCATAGATAATTTACAAATTACGAATGTTGTTGCAAATGATGTTGCATTTAGTAGCGTTACAACTACTGCGTCTCCTACAAATTGTGCTTCTTATACTGCAACTACACCTATCAACATTCAAATTGCTAATTTGGGTAGTGCTAACCAAACCAATGTACAAGTAAATTATAGTGTTACACGTAATGGTTCTGCATTTGTGAGTGGCAATGTAACAGTGCCTACTATCAATTCAGCCACTACTGCAAGTGCAAGTTTTAACTTGGATATGACAGTGGGAGGTACTTATGTGGTAAGTGCCACAACTGCATTAGCAGGTGATGCTGTTGCAGGTAATAATACAGGAAGTGCTACATTACTTAATCCTGTAGCTGATTTGATGGCTGATGGCGCAGCTTATTTGCAAACATTTGAATCTGCGACCACTACATTAGCAAGTGTAGGCTGGCAAGCAAATGATGCCAATGCTGACGCAGTAACTTGGACAATTTTAAATAATGCAGGTTTTACTAACCAAGTAAATCCAGGTACAAAAGCTGCAATTTGTTTTCGTAGCCAAACTGTAGCCTCAAATGATTGGTTATTTAGTAACTGTTTGAAACTCAAAGGTGGAAAAACTTACACAGTTAGTTTTTATCGTCGTGCAAATGGTGGAACATCTGAAAAACTAAAACTTTCTTATGGTACCACTACAACTGCTGCTGGTATGACAAACCTTATACAAGATTATGGTACATTTAACACAAATAGTTTTGTATTGGTAACAAATACTTTTACTCCTGCAACAGATGGAACATATTACTTAGGTTGGCAAAATTATGGTGATGCTATCAATGCACCTGCAAATCCTGCACCTCCTGCTGCTGCTAATGGTATTATCATTGATGATGTTTATATTGTAAATCCTGCTGCTAATGATTTGGCTCTCACAACTGCTACTACAACTGTCAATACTTGCAGTATGACAAACGCAACACCTGTAACAATTACTTTTGCTAATGCAGGTACAGCAGCTTTTGCAAGTACATTTACTTGGGAAGTTCGTAATGCAGTTACAAATACACTATTAGCATCTTCCCCTGTTGGAAATCCAGTAGTTGTGCCTTCCATCGCAGTAGGTGCAACTGGGACAGTAAATATAAATTATGATTTTTCTACGCCTGGAACGGTTTATAGTTTAAGAATTACATTGGCTAATGATGGCACTAATATTAACAACGAAAGAACATTTACATTTGTAAATGCAAGACGTGATTTAAGTGCGAACAATAGTTCTTATTTTGAGAATGTAGATGGGGTTGCTGGTGGATTAGGTTGGACAAATTTTGATGGTAATGCTGATAATACAACTTGGGGTTTAGCAAATAATGCTACTTTTGCTGCAAGCGGTGCTGGTTATTTTTCTATGTTTAGTTCTGCCACTGTAGCTGCAAATGATTTATTGTTTAGTCCTTGTTTGACACTCAAAGCTGGTAAAGTGTATAATATTTCTTTTAAATATCGTACAAATACAGTTGGACAAAACCTTAGTTTGATTTTAACAAATGTAAACAATAGTGCAACTCCTACTGAAATACAAACTATTCAAACCTATCCTGCATTATTGAGTAATGGTGCTTATCTTACATCTGCTACACTTCCTTTCTTTGTTCCTTTGGCAAGTGGTGATGGTACTTATTATATAGTTTTCAAAACAACAATGCCTTCATCTGTTGCTACACAAGCTATACGCATTGATGATATTACCATCACTAATACAGGCACAGACGCCCTTCCACCTAACACACCTCTTTTGTTTTCAGCAGCTTCTACAGTTGCATTTACTGCTGACCTTACTTGGTCAATTCCAGCAACTACAACAAGTTTTATTTTGGAACGTTCATTATCAGCAGGTTCTGGCTTTGCACAAATCGCAACCCCAGCAGGAACCGCAACCTCATATCAAGACGCTGGTCTTGTAGGCGGAACACAATATTTCTATCGCCTCACTGCGGTAAATCAATATGGTAATGCTGCACCTATTGATGCAAATGTAACAGTACTTTCGCCTCCTGCTCCAACAGGTCTTACTGCTACAAGCCCTTCTGTATTAACCATTAACTTATCTTGGACTGACTTAGCAAATGAAACAGGTTACATTGTAGAACGTTCTATTACACCAGGTTCAGGTTTTGCTCAAATTGGTAGTAATCAACCAGCAAATACTGTTACATACATAGATAATAGTGGATTAAACGCAGGAACTACTTATTATTATCGTGTAAGGGCTATTTACGCAGGTGGCAATTCAGCACCTTCTAATGAAGCTAATGCAATGCCTATGGCTCCTCCTCAAGTTACAGGTCTTACTGCGGTAGCACCAAGCAATACAGTTTCTCCTTTGACTATTAACCTTTCTTGGACAGATGTAGCAGGTGAAACAGGATTTACTATCCAACGTTCTACTACTTCAGGCACAGGATTTACAAATTTAGCAACTGTGGCAGCCAATGTTATCACCTATACAGACAATAACAATCTTACAGGTGGAACTACTTATTTCTATCGTGTAATTGCTAATTTTGCACTTGGTAATGCAGTACCTTCTGCACAAGCATCTGCAACAGCACTTAATCCACCAGTTCCTGCTAATTTTCCTGCGAATGCTTTGACTGCAAGCAATATCACTGCAATATCTGCAGTGCTTAATTGGGTTGATGTATTGTATGAAACAAGTTTTGACATAGAACGTGCTGCAGGTATCAACCAAACAACAGGTTTTTCAGTAGTAGGCTCAGTAAATCAAGGTGTTGTTACTTTTACAAATACAGGTCTTGCACCTAATACAGGTTACACCTACCGTGTGATAGCTAAAAATGTTACAGGAACAAGTACCTCTAATACTGTAAATGTAACCACGCTTAATGTTCCTATTCCTGTTGCACCAAGTAATTTAACTGCAACTTATACTGTATCAAGCCCATTTGCGATTAGTCTTGCGTGGAATGACGTAACAGGTGAAGATAGTTACTTGATAGAACGCAAAACAGGTGCATTAGGTACATTTGCACAAATAGGTACTACAAGTGCTAATATTGTGGGCTATGTAGATAATAATTTGACTGCAAATACTACTTATTTCTATCGTGTAAAAGCTAAAAATGTAAGTGGTGATTCTCCTGCCTCAAACGAAGCAAGTGCAACCGTATTATCTATAGAAAATAACGCAATTAGCCAACAAACTTCACTATTCCCTAATCCAAATAATGGTGAATTTGCAGTAAAATTGCCTAGTATGAAAATACAAAAAGCTACTTTTAATTTGGTAGATGCACAAGGTCGCAAAGTATTTACTTCTACAAAAGAAAATGACAATGCTGACCAATTTGATTTCCAACTAATGAACCTTCCAAAAGGTGTGTATATGCTTCACATTGATACATCAAAAGGACAAGCAGTAAAACGTGTGGTAATTAAATAAATTGTAAATGGTGAATTGTAAATTGTAAATGGTAAATGAAAACAGCCATTTATAGAAAAATAAAAAAATCCTATCAAAAGTAAAATTTTGGTAGGATTTTTTTATTTTAAAAGTTTTTACATATAATTTAGTAAATGTGAAAAAAAATATTTTTTTTGCTCAAAAAAATAAAAATGATGAAAATTCAAAAATAATTCGTATTTTTACCTCATTACTTTCTTCTTACACCTGATACCTGACTACTTTCCCCTGATACCTTTAAAAATGATAACTTTAACCCACAAAATATCTGCGGTAACTGTTTTTGAAAATGAAGCACAAATTACACGCACCGCACAAATCCATCTTGAGGCAGGCGAACACACATTGATTTTTGATGATATGCCTTTGCTTCTCCAACAAAAAACTTTACAGGTAAATGGATTAGGACACGCAACTTTGACCAATGTAAAATACCAAAAAGAATATCAAAAAGTTAGTAAAAATGAACAATTTGAAGAATGGCGAAAAGAAAAAAAATTGATAGAAAATGAAATTTTAATTATTGAACAAAAAATAAAACGTCTCCAACAAGAAAGAACTTTTGTAGAAAATATTTCCCAAAAAGTAACTTCTCCCTCCGAAAATAACACCCAAACCGAACTTTCTCCCGAAAAATGGATTGCAATGTTGGATTTTTACCAAAAAAATTTAGAGAAATTAGACACTCAAATTTGGGAAAATACGCAATTATTGAATATCCAAAAAGAAAAATTAGAGGATACCAAACGAGAATTAAATAAAATAAATGCCTCACAAGGACAAACCAAAGCACAAATACACATTTCGGTAGAAATGCACACAACAGGCGAACTCACGCTTACGCTTTCGTATATGCTGACAGGTGCAGGTTGGACACCTGTGTATGACTTGCGTGTGGATACACAAACCAAAAAAATGAACATTACTTATAATGCTTTTGTGAGGCAAGAAACAGGCGAAGATTGGGAAAATATTAAACTCAAACTTTCTACCGCCAAAACCTCTATCAATGGCAATCAACCTGACCTTTCTGCTTGGCATATTTATCTGCAAGAATCAGAACTTAACAGAAGTTTTGGAGGTTTGAAAAAAAGCGTGGAAACTGCATCAATGCCCCAAATGTATAACACAATGCACGTTTTGGGTGAAATTAGAGAAGAAGCAGATGAAGCCAATATTGCTTGGATGGGCTGGGACAAAGAACAAGAAAGAGGAATTACCGTCAATCAGGCATCTGTGGATACTAAAACATCTTCGGTTTTGTTTGAAATAGGTGGTGTTCATACCTTGAAATTCAAAGATGATAAAAACAAAGTTACGATATTTGTAGGTGATTTTGAGGCACATTTTAGGTATTCGTGTGTGCCAAAACTTTCTACTTACGCATATCTCAAAGCAAAAGTTATCAATAATAGCGAATATCCTTTTTTGGCAGGAGAAAGCAATGTTTTTTTAGATAATAGTTTTGTAGCAACTGCTCAAATGCCTTCGGTAGCTCCTACTGAGGATTTTTGGACGTTTTTAGGCGTAGATGAAGGTATGAAAATAGAACACAAGTTTTTGAAAAAATATGAAACCAAAGAAACAGGATTTTTTTCCAAAAAACACACTACTTGGCTTTATGAATATCTTATCAAAATCAAAAGTTTTAAAAAACAAACTGAAGAACTTGTTGTTTTTGACCAAATTCCTATTTCTAATAATAGCAATATCAAAGTAACTTTGTTAGAACCACCTTACAAAGAAGATACTGACAAATTGAAAAAAACAGATTTGAATTATTTGGAATGGTTTTTTAATATTAAATCCAATGAAGAAATTACAATCCCTTTTAAATTCTCTATAGAATACCCAAATGATAAAAAATTAAGTGGAATTTAATTTAATCATTTACAAAAAAAAATAAAAACTCACACTTATATTTTCTGGATATGAGCGTGATTTTTTATGTGAATAACAAAAACAAGTTTTATTTTTGTTATTCAATTTCCCCAAATACAAAAAAAACAGACAAAAATTATACATTCCTAATTTTTATTTTTTACGTATTTTTTTTATTTTTTCTTTTGTAAAAAGGTCTGCAGTGTATTTTTCATACAATTCAAATAAAAATTCCATACGATTTGCTTCACTTGTAAATGGCTGTGGGCGATATGCCAAATCAACCGCTTTATCCAAATCATTGTGAGCTTTTACCAATTCAGGAGGCATAGTAAGTGGGTCATAAAGGTCTGCAAGCGAACTATTAGGGAATTGAAGCCTCACATCTAATACTTTTTGTGCCTTTTCTTCTATTGCTTTTCTTTGCTTTTCTGTTGGATTTTCAGGAAATGGATAGTTGTTATAAACAATTTCATTGGAATATCTAAAATCACTTTTTAACCTACCACAAACTACTTTGACCCAAGTTATGTGCATCATTGATTGTAAAATACCAAAGTGAAAAATAGTTGCTGTACTATTTACTGACAAACAAGTATCACTTACAATAACTGCATCATCAAAAAAACCCATTGGAATATATGCACGATTTTCTGAACTTACACGAGGGATAAGAATATATTTTCCTGATGGCTGTCTTATTTCACCAAATAATGTTGGGAATTTGGCTAATTTTCTGGTGGCTTCTCTTGTACTTTTTAGTCTGTATTCTTTTACAAGTTCTATCCTTCTTAAAACTTCAGGCATTTTCTTCAAATCTGTAGGGTTACTATTCAATAACCACAAACACCATCTTTTTTCTCCATTCAAAAACTCAAAAGCTGATAGCATTGGTTTTATATATTTTTCTGCTTGTGGTTCTTTTTGAATAAAATCATTTTTTTCTTCCTCTGTAAAAAGTAAATGTCCGCCATCATTGGGCATATTCCCAAAAACTATTTTGGGAACATTACAAATTGGCGTTCTTCTTTTATCAATAAAAACATCTTTTGCATCAACAAGATAAGGATTGATATTTTTGGCTTTTATTTCGTGTGCTTCGCCTTTGATGTTTTCATATTCAAAAATTCTTTTATTGGTGGTATCAAAATTAGCAAAACCAACTATGACGCAATAAACTGCAGCGTTGCCTTTAGCTTCGTTGCTCCATTTAAAAGTACGGTGTGCAAAATGAATTTTGATATGATATTTTTTTATCATTTGCCCCCAAAGAATACTTGTTTGTTCGCCCTGACAAATAGAATTAGTAGAAACGAAAGCAACTTTAATATTTGTATCTTGAATATATTTAGCAGATTTGATATACCAACCTGTTACATAGTCCAAAACCCCACTTCCATCTATTTTGCCAAATTCTTTTATGATTTGGTTGCGTTGGTGTTGTTGCATTATTTTAGAGCCAATAAAAGGCGGATTACCAAGTATAAAAGAAAGTTCATTTTTTGAGATTACACTTTCCCAATCTATTTCCAAAGCATCTCCATGTATGATTTTGGCAGATTTTCTGAGTGGTAGGCGTGTGAAATATTGTCCAAATTCATTGCTTATTTGCATATTCATTTGGTGGTCAATGAGCCACATAGCCACTTCTGCGATACGAGCAGGAAATTCCTCGTATTCTATGCCACCCATCATATCTATGTCAAGCCAAATAATTTCTCTCACATCTAACACACCTTGCCCTGATTTATACAATGTTCTTAGAATTTCTAATTCCAACAAACGCAATTCACGATAAGTTATTACCAAAAAATTACCACAACCGCAAGCAGGGTCAAGGAATTTTAGGGTGCTTAATTTTTTATGAAATTCTGTAAGTTTATTTTTATTGTCTTTTAATGCCTCAAATTCATTCCAAAGTTCATCAAGAAAAAGCGGTTTGATAAGTTTTAGGATATTGATTTCACTTGTATAATGCGCTCCTAAATTTCTGCGTTCTTTGGGGTTCATTACACTTTGGAACATAGAGCCAAATATGGCAGGAGATATTTTGCTCCAATCCATATAACAACATTCTAATAATGCTTGTCGCATTTTTTTATCAAAACTTGCAATTGGGAGTATTTCGTCAAATAATTTTCCATTGACATAAGGAAAATTATTGAGTTGTTCATCAAGCGTTTTAAAGCGTTTTTCTTTTGGGGTATTTAATACTTGAAAAAGCTCTTGTATTTTTGAGGCAAGGTCATTTCCATCTTCTGCGGTGCGTTGTTCTATATATTCTTGGAATTGTTGCTTATTAAAAATAGTGGTATCTTCTGCAAATAACAAAAATAACACGCGCACCAAATATACTTCTAATGGGTGTCCATTATAGCCAATATCTTCAAGCCTATCGTGAAGTTTGCCCATTAGTTCTGCAGCTTTTATATTGGCTGGGTCTTGTTCTTTGTATATTTTTTTTTGATAACCTAATAAATAACCAAAGTGTTGAACATTATTTACAAGTTCTTGGAGTTGAAAAATAATAATATTTTCTGTATTTTCAAGGTCATATAATCTAAAATTTTCAAAATCTGAAACAAGAATAAATTTTGGTAATTCATGTTCTTTGAGTCCGTGCAAATAATCTTTGGCTTGTTCAAATGCTTTATCAAGGTTTTTGCCTTTGCTTTTCATTTCAACTAAAATGTTTCCTTTCCAAAGAAAATCAATGTAACCATCTTTTTCATTTAGTTTTTTGACTCTGTGTTCAAATGTAGAAACTCTTTTGCTACTGATACCAAAAACATTAAAAAACTCAACCAAAAAAGGTTTTGCATCAGCTTCTTCATTAGAAGTATCTGTCCATTCTTTTGAGAAACTTACTGCTCTGTCTTTTATTTCGTTCCAACTTAATACCATATTTCAACTATTTTTGTTTGTTATCAGTATTTTAAAAAACTAAATCCAAAAGTAGAAAATAAATTCCAAAAGAAAAACACGTATTGCCAATAAACCACAAAAAAAGACATTTGTTTTATCAACAAATGTCTTTT
>JAAFIN010000082.1 GCA_013297825.1 Cytophagales bacterium | reverse complement strand
AGCTTTATCTTGTTGTGTTAAAGAGCTTTTAAAATGGCTTCATTCAAAAAAAAGCTAAAAATTTGTGGCATCTATCAATTTGAAATTTCGTTGATTTTAGTGTTACTTGTATTCCCATAATTTTTCACCCAATTTATCCACAATAAAAATATAAGTCCATAAACTGCCACAATAAATGTATATTTATGATTAAAATCAAAAGTTTCTTGCCAATAAAGTACATTTAAAGAAAGTAAGATAATTCTCATAATATTTAATAAATGAATTGCCAAAAGCCCAACAGGTAAAAACCACGTTTTTGCTTTGATAGTGGCAGGATAAGCCAACACAAAACACACAAAAACGCCCATAAAATCTAATCCATTGCACGCATTAGCCATATATATCACAGGAAATTTATTGACAAGCATAGCCTTGTAAGTGGTAGAATAATCTGCATCATACCCCAATAAATCCATAAAATAAATAGAAGGCATCAATCCAGCCCAAGATAACTGTTCTGCAAAATAGGTATTATTCAAGTACCCATTATACAAAAAATCCCAACCAATATATAATAATAATGCTTTTATAATAAAAAGATACATTGGATTTTTAATAAATTCTTTTATCATATTTTTTTGGAATTTGGTTCTTTGATAATTTTTGTAAAATATCTGTTTATTTTGGGTGTCATTCTGAAAGAATCTGTCTGTTTGGCTGTTCTTAGCAGTAAAACAGCCAGATTCCTACGAAATGACAAAGCAATTTGTGAGCTTATTTTTTTCTTCTCATTCTCCTCACCCCATACAACACCGCCCCCAAAGCAAAAGCACTCACACCACCATCAAGCGGAATACCAGGCGCAGGACCACCACCACCACAACCAGGTGCAAGCACACCTGTTGTGCAAGCCCCTGCATTAAAATCAGGGTCATCAGGGCAACAAACATCTGCCTTCACAACTGAAACAGAAAGAAAAAAGAAAAATATTACAAGTGAAAATATTGATTTTTTGAGCATTTTTTTAAAGGTTTTTTTGTGAAAATAAACGTACCAACGAGCTTTAGCTTGTTGTTTCTTACAACAGTTTGTTGCTTTCCACAACAGGCTAAAGCCTGTTGGTACTTATTGAATTGATATTTTTTTGGTGATAACACCTTGTGCATTTTTCACACGAGCCAAATAAATTCCTGTTGGAAGATACTCAAATGTATGTTTTTCTGAAATGGATTTACATTTCAAATCATTTACTAAGGTTTTTCCTTCCAAAGTTGTGATTTCCAAAGTGCTTTCTTGTGCCAATTCCACACTTGAAAAACGTGTATAAATGCTTTTTTCATTGCTCCAAACTTCTGTTGATGGTTTTACAACTGTGTTATTTGTTGGATTTGTAACAATGTCAGTATCAACTGGATTGATGATGATTTTTTCAATCACCAAAAAGAAACGGTCATTTTGTGTTCCAATAAAATTAAAGTTGTAAGGTGTGGAAAGGTCGTGTAAGGTATTGGTGTTTTTGTCCAATAAATACACTTTTTCGTTCAATTTGGTTTTTTCGGTAATTTGGAAATAATAAGCCCCATTTGTACGAACATTCAAAGGCAAAGTAATGCCTTTTTTCAATTCGTCTGTGGCATAAATGCTCACATTTTGGTTTTCACTTTTGGTACAAATAAATGGTCTGTCTGATGCTCCACCGAATTTTTCGGTGTCAAAACCCATATCAAAATTATCTGTTGCACCATCTTGAGCATAAACCACCATTTCATCAGCAAATTGTCCATTGGTAAGTTGCAAACGAACAAGTGGGAAATTAAGATTTCTTAAATAATTGCCATTATTGGTCAAAACGTTGTTTCTAACAGAGTTATTGATGGTAAAATTGCTTGTTCCAGAGGTGGCTTTTCTGACCATAAAACCCTGCATACTTGCAATCATATTGGTTGCTCCATTTGTACCAACCCCTACACTATTCAATGAAGCCCATTGTCCAGCATACAAAGCGGTTGTTTTGAATAACCAAGCACTTCCTGTGGTTACACCACTATTTAGTCCTAATAATGCAGTCCAAGAAATAGGAGAAGGATAAGGATTTCCCAAAGCATTGAAGCCAGCAGAAGGATTTACATTGCCATTTGCCACTTGACGAGTTACATTCATATTGAAAGTGCCTGTATTCATTGTGCCTGTGAGGGTGTAAGTTTGGTTTCCTGCGGTGGTTTGGAAAACATTATACCCCGCCAAAGGATTTAAAATACCTGAATATGCTTGCCAGGCATTGTTCATATTGGTTGTTGCACTGCTTTCGTTGTAATTGAAAGTAGAAAAACCGAATTGCGAAGCAGTTGCGCCTGTTACAGGAGAGCCAAAATAACGATAACCCACATTTGCATTGCCTACATATCTTTGTACCTGAATATTTCCTGTGATATTTCCAGTAAATCCACCACTAAAATCATCAATTATTCCTGTTCCTAAGGCATTTGAGGTTAAAATCAAGTTTCCACCTGATGCCAAAGTGCCAGCAGTCAGATTTACACTTCCTACTTGCAAAGGATTGGGTAATGTAAGGGTTTTTCCTGTGCCATTCATCGTGATATTTCCCACAAAAACCGTTCCTGTGGTGGCAAAAGTTACATTTTTGGTTACGCTTATGATTTCAGCATAATTGCCTGTTGCAATATTCACAGTTCCGCCTTCATTTACAGTGGTTAAAGCATTTGCAATGGTGAGTTTTGGTGTGCCTGCGGTAAGTCCATCATTGGAGTCTGAGCCTGTGGAAGATACAAAAACACTTGTAACCGCAGGCATTGTCCCAATACCTTGTATTAAAAAATCATAACTTGCTTCATCACAATCATTGTTATTGATAGTAATAGCTGCATCATCAGTTCCAATTGTTGTAGGCGTATAAGTTACGGTAAAAGTAGCAGAACTTCCTGCATTGATGCTTGTAGGAGCAGTTCCTACCACAAATTTAGAGGCACTTGCACCACTTGATACAATGTTTGTAATATTAAGCACCGCAGTACCTGTATTTTGAATGGTATAAGTACGCACAAATGTATTACCAATATTTACAGTAACAAAATTTGTGTGGTCAGTAACCGAAATACCAGTATTTCCTTTCATAATGCTGTTGCTATTTCCTTGCACATTGGCTTCAGGGGCAGGATTAAGGTCTGAAGTCATAGTGCCTGAAGCGTAAGCAACCGCAATAAATCTACCATTGCCATATCCAATACCTTTCCAATCAATATCAGAAGTAGAAGTGCGTGTAGTCCAATTAATGCCATCAGAACTTGACATAACTCTGTTTCCTGTGCCATCACCTGAAAGTGCAACAAATTGACAATCACCATAAGTAACAGCACGCCAACCATTATTTACAGAGGCACTGCGAGATGTCCAAGTAATGCCATCTGCGCTTGTCATTACCCTATTTGTTCCATTATTAGAAACCGCTACAAATAATCCATTACCATACGTGATTTTTTGCCAAGCATTAGCAGCAGCAGCAGTGCGAGAAGTCCAAGTAGTACCATTTGGGCTTGTCATTACCGTTCCGTTGGTAGAAACCGCTACAAATAAATTATTACCGTATGTTACGCCATACCAACTATCTGATGATGCAGGTGTACGTAATGTCCAAGTAGTACCATTTGTACTTGTCATTACTCTATTTGTGGCTACTGCTACAAATAATCCGTTGCCAAAAGTAACAGATTCCCAAAGAGGACTTGGAGGAGAAGTTCGCACAGTCCAAGTAATTCCATCAGGGCTTGTCATTACGCCTGAACCGCTATAACTTACTGCAACAAATAATCCATTACCATACGTTACACTTGTCCAATAAGAACTATTAGATGTAGTAGCAGTCCAAGTAATGCCATCATTGCTATACATTTGAGTTGGACCATTTTGTACTGCCACATAACGGTGAGTTCCCGCTATGTTTGCATAGGCTACTGAATTATAACCCAAACTAATCGGAGTGCGTGCTGTCCAAGTGCTTTGGGCGAAGGCATTATTTGCAAAAATAAATGCAAATAAAAAAAACGCTAAAAATAATTTTTGAAAATTAAAAATAGGTTTGAAAAGTGTTTTTTTTCTCATAAAAAAAAGGTTAAATTTTTACTAATTTTTTTTGAAAATTTGATTTTTGAAAAAATATTTTTTCTTAAAATAATGAACGCAATTACAAAAAAAACCACTGAAAAATCCTTAAAACCACACCCTACTAATGCCCTCTAATTAAAATAATCATATTTTTTATTAGAATAATCACATTTTTAAAACATTTTTTTAATCAAACAAAAAAAATATGCACAAAAATTATTTAAAATTCTTGTGCGTATTTTTTAAAATCCTTTTAGCTTTTAGAAAATCTATCGCTAAAATTTGTATTTATCATAGCTTGTTATCCAAAGAATAATACAAACAAACACGAATAAAACAATCCCCAAAGAAGTCATAAAAACAAAAAATTCTAATTTTTTGGAATAATGTTCTACGCCATCAACATTGTTTAGTTTTTGATAATGCCAAATTTTACGATTTAACGAAATAATGCGTATTGGTATAAAACTTAACAGCCCAAGTACCGCCAGCAAAAAGACAGCAAATACACGCACCACATCCATCACCTCTGGCGGTTTAATAAAAATTGCGTATAACGCAAAAAAAAGTAGGGGAGTAATGATTAAAATAAAAATACCCACCAAAACCCACGAAAAGATAACAAAAGCAGGATTTTTATTATTGTTGTTTATGTTATTGTTGTTGTCCATTTTGTTGAATTGATTTGGAAAAAAATTGAAAGAAAATTAAAAACTATTTTTATGTTTTTCAAAAGTTTCTTTGTCGTAATCTTTCAATACAGTTTTGAGAGTATTTAAGATAATGGGAAGTGTGCCATCTGCTTGTCGCCTCAGCATAATACCCAACAATCTATTCATTGCTTTGGTAGCACTATAATTTTTACACTTAAATTCCAAATCTGAAAAATAGGTTTCTCTGTATTCATTTGTTGCAGTAATACCATTAAAATTTTTGTCTTTTTGGGCTTTATTTAGATATTCTTTGGCTATTTTTTCAAACTTTTTTTTGTCTTTTAAGATGAAAGCCATCACATCTACCATTGGTTTGGCGTACAATTTATTAAAAATGGTTTCTATGGCTTTATTATCAAAAAACCTAAAACCTTTTTCTTTGCTTTTGTTGGCATCAGGAATAACTTTTGCGATAGGATTTACGCCAAAAATATCTTTAAATTTTTGATTAAAGCTATTGGTTGCAAAAAAAGTTTGTGGATTGTACCAAGTTTCACTTTCTGTGATGGTTCCTATAGCAGAAATATACCTAAATGCAATCGTAGTACCACCTGCACAATGATTATAAGGCTTATTTTTATATTTTTCGCCTGTTTTTTCGTTTGTTAAATCCAATATAACTTCTGGCTTGCCATCTCTTTCTTCATTTTCGTACCAAGTACAGGTGTTTCCTAATAATAATTCTTCTCTTAATTGTTCCAATGTGGGCGTAAAAAATGAATTTTTAGAAGATGACAACAGCGTAAAGCTCATTAAAAATAAGCTGGTGTAAATAATTTTTTTCATAATAAAGATTTTTTTTGTGAAAATATGATTTTAAAAATAGATATACACAAAAGTTGTTTTGCAGATTTCAAACCTATAAGATTTTTAAAACCTTATAGGTTTATGATGTGTATAAAAAAAACAGTTTATTTTTTCTTTAAAAGTTCTTCAATTTTTTTCTCCAAAACTGTTTTTTCAAGTTTTAAAGTTTCTACTTCTTTGCGTAGTTTTTCAACTTCTTTTTCTGCTTGTAATTTGCTTTTAAGTGCTTCTTCTTGTTGCAACATTGCTATCATTTTTGCTTTTTCTGCTTGTTTTTTGGCTTCTGTTGCTTCTCTTACTTGGATTAAAGCCATTTTTTCTGATTCTTGTGCTTGCGACACAGTTTTTTGTAGTTCGGTGATGGTTTGGGCTTGTGTTATTTGTATGAATCCAAATAAACACAAGGTAAAAAATAGGGTTTTTATTGACTTTTTCATTTTTTTTTAATTGTTATAAATGTTGAATAATATTACTTTTTGGCACATAGATAATGCAGATTGAGCGGATTAAAACGAATTTTTGATACAAAAGAAAAAAATCCAAATTTGTACTTTTTCCTGACACCTTTCTCCTGACACCTTTCTTCTGACACCTTTTTCCTGACACCTTTTTCCTGACACCTTTTTACAAATTTCCAATTGCCTGAACAAGTTTGATATAACGAGGTTCTGCCCAATCTATCGCACCCTGAACTTCAGCCACAATTTTACCTGATTTATCCAAAATAAATGCACCAGGAATAGATGTACTGTAATTTTTTAAAGATTCTTTGTTATAAAGTGCATAGTCAAATTGCCATTCGGTATGTTTTTCTACAAACTTATCCACTTTTGGCAAATCTTCTTTGCTATCTTGGGTAATGGCTATCACTTTTATATTTTCTTTGCCTATTTCGGTTTGCATTTTTTGGATAGAAGGAAATTCTTTGATGCAAAACACGCACCAAGTAGCCCAAAACGTAACCAAAACAACTTTACCTTTGTATTGTTCCAAATTGATATTTTTGCCTTTTAATGGTGCAGAAAGGTCAAAATTATGGGTTTCAGAAGCAAGATGTATATCTACCTTTTTGTAGTCCTCACTTCTTATCAATTCAAAAAAATTATTATCTGCCTCAGATAGTTTTTTGGTGGTAAGCAATGCGTCCATTTTTGAGTTTTTGAGGTCTTTTGCGTAATAAAACGCATTTTTATCTCCTTTTATTTTTTCGTTGGGGTCTTGTCCTCTTTGTATCAAATAAGCCACCATTTCAAGGTTATTGTAACGCACTGCAATATTTAAGTGTGTTTGTTCTTTGGTTTGGGGCATTTTTTCGTTAATATCTACGAGATTATACTCAATAAATATTCTTGCAAGTGCATTTTGTTTTTGCATCATAAGATAGCCCAAAGTCGTATAAATACCTCTATCACCTATTTTTTTCGCACCGTTATTTATCAAAAGTCGTGCTTCTTTTAGTTTCTTTTTGTTACAAAACCAAAGCGGTGTTTTTTGGGTATCATTAGGCGATTTTTTTTTTGTTTGTGCATTTACATCTACGCCTTTTTTGATGAGATATTCTATCGCAGGTAAGCCTGTAAAGTCGCTTGAAAGAGCAAACATTAACAAATTGAGGTCATTAGCGAGGCGTTGGTTTGGGTTAAAATTGGGTTGATTTGCCAAAAAATCCATTACACTTTGTCGTTTATCTGCATTTCCTGCGTATTCTGGCGTGCTTCTGTCGCCATTATGAAAATAAATTGCCATTGCAAAAGGCGTACAATCCTTAAATTTAGCATCACCTTTATAATTTTCAGGCATTTTCGCTATGCTATTCATATCAGCACCTTTATTTTTGAGGTATTGCAAAATATCCAATTTTGCCCAAAGTGCCACACCGTGTGCTGGGGTCATATTATTATCCCAACTATCTTGTTTGGTTTGCCTGCCATTTACATCAGCACCTTTTTCTACCAATGCTTTTACTGCGTCAAGCGTGAGCGAAGCATCTTTTCTACACAAATCAAGTAATTGCTGAGTAGGATTGGTATTTTGGGCAAATATTATTCCTTGCAAATTCCATAAAAGAATAAAAAGTATGAGTTTTTTCATTTTTTCACTAATTTTTTTAAAAAATTTAAAACGTTATTTCACAATTTGGCAAAAGTTTTTTGATGTTTTCTTTTTCAGTATCAGAAATAGGATTTCCTGTTAAATACAAAGTTCTCAAGTTGGTTAAATTTCCAATTTCTTTGGGTAATGAAGTAAGTTTATTTGTGTCCAAAAACAACATTTGCAAGTTTTTTAAATTACCAATTTCCTTAGGCAAGGAAGTAAGTTGATTTTCGTCTAAAAGTAAATGTTCCAAATTTTTTAGTTTTCCGATTTCTGCAGGTAATGCAGTAAGTTTGTTTTTTTTCAAACTTAATTGTAACATATTTTTTAAATTGCCTATTTCTTTGGGCAAAGAAGTGAATTGATTTTTGATAAAAACCAAATACTGCAAATTTGTTAGTTTTAGCAATTCTTTGGGAAAAGTCGTAAGTTCCAAACCAAAAGAATTTATCATTTGCAGATTTTTTAATTTTCCTATTTCAGATATAGATGTACCATTATCAGGGTGCAAACGATAATTATACACATTCAAAGGATTTTTAAGTGCCTTTTGCATATTAGAATAGGTATCTTTTGAGTCAAGCGTTACGCCATCTAAAAGTTTGCCTTGTGCTTGTGCATACGCACATACGCATACGAATAACAGAGAAAAGATGAGTTTTTTCATTTTTTTTTATAAAGTTTTAGCTAAAAAAGATTGCAAAAAAAGTAATTTGTTTTTTTAGTATTCACGCAAAATACCTTTTTTTCGCCTAAAAAACCCTAAAAAACACCCCTACAAATGCCCTCTAATTGAAATAATTATATTTTTTATTGGAATAATTATATTTTATTAGAATAAAATTATAATATTTTTATCGCATAATTTTCAGAAAAACAAGCTTGTCATTCTGTAGGAATTTTTCTCTCATAAAAGAACAGCCAAACAGCCAGATTCTTTCAGAATGACACTGTTATTTTTGTTTGTCTGACGATAAAAAATTTAGCAATTTTTTCACAAAAAATAATTTTCCACAGCGTCCAATATTTTCATTTTTTAATATTTCTCCAACCAACTATCAAGATTATCATCTCCGCCCAAATTAAATTTTTTCTTCAAACGATAGCGAGCCATTTCCACACTTTTTGTGGTAATATTGACCAAAGTTGCAATTTCTTTGTTGGACATTTTCATACGAATATATGCCAACATTTTAAAATCATTTTGGGAAAGTGTAGGGAAGTCATTTTGTAAATTGGTAAAAAAGTTAGGACAAACTTCTGTAAAATGTTGTTGAAAATTCTCCCAATTTTTATCTAAATCAATGCTACTTTTTAATTCTTGAAAAAGCGGTTTTATTTGGTTTTTGATGTCAGGATTAAATTCCGTGAGTTTTTCTTGGATTTCATTGAGCATTTCATTTTTTTGAAAAATATGTAAGGTGTTGCTTGCCAATTCTCGTTGTTGATTGGCAATTTTTTGCTCAAATTGCATTTTTTTTAGGTTATTTTCGGTTTCTTGCAGTTTGATTACAGTTTCCAACATTTGTTTTTGTTGTTTTCGCAATGTTTTTTGTTTTTGGTAATTATAAAAAATAAGCACCGAAATAATCAACAAAAGCGATATTACAAAAATCAACAAATAAGCAAGCTGTTGCGTTTCTTTTGCTTGGATTACTAACATTATTTTTTGGTGTTGTAATACCTTTACTTTGTTTTCGGTTTCATATTGGATAGTAATTTCATTGATTTGTTGGCTTTTTTGGAGGTTAAAAAGTGAATCTTTTAACGTATTTTCTTTTGTATAAACATTAAAAGCCTCCTGAAAATTTTGAATTTTGGTATAAATATTTTTCAAAATATGGTAGGCATTTTTTTCTTCTGCTTTGAGGTCGTATTTTTTTGCAAGTTCAAGGCTTTTTTGTGCGTATTCTATTGCTTTGTCAAATTGTGCTTCTTGTTGATAATTTTCTGCAAAATGTTGTAAATTATTGGTAACTATGAGCCAATCATTTTCTTTTATTGCCAAATCATACACTTTTTGATAAAAATCCCTGCCTTTTTGATACTCTTTTTGTTCAGTCGCAATAAGCCCAAGCCCATTTTGGGCATCAATGATGATGATTTTTTCGTTAATTTCTATTGCAAATTTTAGGGCATTTTGGGCGTATTCTGTAGCTTCTTTGTATTTTTTTTGTTCTCTATAAATGGTAGAAATGTGATAATAAGCGTGTGTTTTTTGGAATTTTGCTATATTTTCAGTTGCTTCTTTGGCTAAATCAATACATTTGAAGTAATACAATAAGGCTTTTTCTTTATCACCTGCGGAATAATATGTAATTCCAATATTTATGTATGATTTAGCAAGTGCCATTTTATTATTATTTTTTTCATTGATGCGTAATGCCTTAAAATGATAGTCAAATGCTTTTTGAAAATCACCTTTATTTTCAGCAATAACACCCAAATAATTCAAAGCACGAGCTTCCCATTCTTCGTTTTTAGTATTTTGGGCGATTGTAAGGGCTTTTTGATAATAAGAAGAAGCCAAATAATACGAGGCAGTTTGCCAATGAAGTTTTCCCAAAGAATCCATTTTTTTAAATTCTTTTTCAGTGTTTTGGGCAAAAATTATTTGGGGGAGCAATAAAAAGAAAAATAAAAATTTGGACATTAAAAAAAAGAATATTAAAAAAATATGAGGAAAAAAAAGCAAATGTTTCAATAAAATGTTCTAAAAAAAGGTATAATTTTTTAGAAAACCAAAAATTTATGTTTTACACTTGAAAATAAAAAAAACTACTTTTGTATTTTGGCTGTTTGGCTGTGGTTGAGTAACCGCAAGAGTTTTGCCCCTATAAAAACCACAAAATGCAAATATTTAAACAACACTAAACAATACTTTTTATTTCTTCCTGATACCTTTTCCCTGATACCTATCTACAAAATACTTTTTTAAGAAAATTTCAAAGTTTTTTTGTTTTATAAAAATAAAAATTCTACTTTTGCAGTTCAAAAAAATTTACGTAGAAACAAATTTTTATATTCCAATAAAATACTCACATGAAACGTACATACCAACCTTCAAGACGCAAACGTGTAAATAAACACGGTTTCCGCCAAAGAATGGAATCAGCTAATGGTCGCAAAGTATTGGCTCGCAGACGTGCAAAAGGTCGTAAAAGACTTACTGTATCTGACGAAAGGTCAACAAGAATAAGATAATTTTTTGAAAAAAATTATGTCTTGCACACAATACATATACGTACATATATGCGTACAACAAAAAACAAAAAAGGTTTAAACGATATAGTTCAAACCTTTTTTTGTTTTTATTCAAAATTTAATATTTTGCTTTCACTGACACCTGATTCCTAATTCCTGATAACTTTTTTATGCAACACATCGCAGACACACTTGCCCAACAGGGTTTTGTAGTGATAGATAATTTTTTTGGTGATTGGAAAATACTCAAACAAGAAGCAGAGGAATTAGCACAAAATAATGCTTTTCGTCCTGCTTTGATTGGACAAGGTGATGCACAACAACATAATATTACACAACGAGGTGATAATATTTTTTGGTTGGAAAATGATAAATTTTCACCTACACAAAAAGCATTTTTTGATAAAATTGATACTTTACAAAGTTTTTTAAATCAAAGTTTTTTTTGGGGAACAAATGATATAGAAATGCACTTTGCGATTTATCACCAAAATATGTTTTATCAAAAACATTTGGATAATTTTAAAAATAAAAATACAAGACGACTTTCTTTTATTCTTTATCTAAATGAAAATTGGTTGCCTGAACACGGAGGAGAATTGCGTATTTTTTCTAATAAAAATGAAAATGATTACACCAATATCCAACCCACAGGAGGACGTTTGGCGTGCTTTGTGAGTGCGGAAATTTGGCACGAAGTACTGCCTACATCTGTGCCAAGATACAGTCTTACAGGTTGGCTAAGGCGAAATTAAGATTCTCTTAAAATTCCCTCAAAATTTTACCTAATTTATACACATCTTCAAAGCTATTATAAAGCGGAACAGGTGCAAAACGCATTACATTAGGCTCACGCCAATCAGTTATTACGCCTTTTTCAGTCAAAAAATCAAATAATTCACGACCATTTTCAGGTATAAATATGGATAATTGACAGCCTCTTTCTTCTGGATTTTTTGGGGTAATAATTTGAAACCCAAGATTTTTTTCTTCATTAATTTTTTCCAAAATAAATTGAAGATAAGCAGTTAATTTTTTACTTTTTTCTCTTAATGCTTCCATATTTGCCTCTTTGAACAGCTTAATTGCCTCTTTGTGCGAAGCCAATAACAAAATAGGTACATTGCTCAACTGCCAAGCATCTACATTAGGTTCAGGCACAAAACCTTTTTTCATTTGGAAACGTGTTCCAGCATCATATCCCCACCAACCTGCAAGGCGTGGGCGATTTGTGTTGTGGTGTTTTTTGGCAACAAACATTCCACCTACGCCACCAGCACCAGAATTGAGGTATTTGTAGGAACACCACACCGCAAAATCCACATTCCAATCTTTAAGTTTCAAAGGTAAATTCCCAATCGTATGTGCCAAATCAAAACCTGCAATCGCCCCAACTTCGTGGGTTTTTTGGGTAATTTTTTCAATATCAAAAAATTGACCTGTGTAATAATTTACACCACCAAATAAAACCAAAGCTAATTCTTCGCCTACTTCTGCTATTTTTGCTAAAATATCCTCTGTGTGCAAGGTATATTCGCCTGCTCGTGGGTAAATTTCTATGATTTCGGTATCAGGGTTTAGGTTGTGTAGGCGGACTTGTGTTTCTAAGGCATATTGGTCAGACGGAAATGCACCGCCTTCCATAATTATCTTGGTGCGTTTGCCTTTTGGCTGATAAAAACTTATCAAAAGCAGTTGCAAATTAACCGTAAGGCTATTGCAAGGTGCAACTTCATCGGTATCACTTCCCACCAAATACGCCAAATCTTCACGCAAAAAAATATGATAATCTTTCCAAGGCATTTCGCCTTTAAAATGCCCTTCTACACCTTCATTTGCCCATTTTTTAAGTTCAAAATCAATGGCATTTTTTACGCTTTTGGGTTGTAATCCAAGCGAATTACCTGTAAAATAAAGTACATCTGCTTTAAAACTTCCAATAAAATCATATAATGGAAAATAAAATTCCCATCTAAATTTTCTTAAAATATCTTGTTTATCTTGTTGTTGGGCGAAATCACGTGAAAATTCCATAATTTTTTGTGGTTTTATTTATTGTCCATTACTTCTATTTTTCCTGTTTCCAAAACATCTTTTATAGAAATTATTTGAGGAAATTTTTTGTGTTGTGGTAATTTTTTAAGATATTTTTCAATAGTTGTCCCTTTTAAATCATGTTCCCAACAAATTATTAAATCACATCTTTCATCACTTTTTTCCAAATGTTTATCCCTTAAAAATCTACTGCTTTGAAATTCAAATTCTACTTTTATAATGCTAAAAATATTTTTTTGTTGTTTTAATCTAATTATTGCATCAGGATAACCACTTCTTACAAGAAAAATAGACTCAAAATAAAATATTTTTTCAAATAATTGAAAAGATGTATTTTTTAACATATTAAATAAATAACAAAACAAAGCAACAAAGCCTTGCTCATCAACAGGTTCATTTTCTATGATATTTTCCAAATCTTCAAAAAAATTACATTTTAAAGGTTTTCCAAATTTGTCATAACTATATTTTTTAGGACTGCTTAAAATCTCATGCTGAGACTCATTTATTTCTTTAAAAATTTTATCATTTTTTTGTTTTTGATTTTTATATTCTGAGCTTTTATCTACAATATCTTTCAATAATTTTTTTATTTTTTCTTTGTTTTCTTCATCTTCAATATCTTTTATTAAATTAACCAATAAGAAAATATCAGTGGTCTCAAAATTTGGTCTTAGGTTTTCTTTTTTTTGGTCTTTTTTTTCAATCAAAAAATCTTGTATTGCAGATAATGTTGTCTTCATATTTATATTATTTTTCCCTAAATCTAACAAAACGTCAAGATGAGAAACCAATATATTAGAAAATAAAACTTCATAGTCTTTATCCAGACCAAAACTGTCAAAATTTTGATACACGTTTATATAAAGATTTGCTTTCGTTTCACTAATTTTTAGTGCTACAACTACATAATCACTAAAATTCTTATATTGAGATTCATATAATTTTTTATTTTTTATGTTTGAGAGTATTTTACCTGCTTCAATAGAAGCCTTACCTGTTTTTTCAGCAAGTGCAATCAAAGTTTTTAAGGTATTTGTGTCTTGCGTTAAAGTATTCATTTTTTAATTTTATGTATAAAAATCAAAATTTAATTATTCATAATCGCAATTTTCAAAAATTTCAGATAAAAAACAAAAAATAAAGTAGATTTTTTTCTCCTCTGTTATTCTTCCCAAACACAAAAATCTGCACCGTTGTTGCGTGTTTAGAAAAATGCAAGCACAAAAGCAAAAAATAACTTCCAATGTCTGATAATTTTTGTGGAGTTACAAACCTATAATATTTTAAAAACCTTATAGGTTTGATTATCAATATTTTATATTAAAAATAAAAGGGAATTTTAATACATTCCACAAAAATTGTTAGAGAACCCACATATTTTTTTAATGATTTTTTTTGTTTCACATCTAAAATGATGCATTATATTGATAAAATAAGCCATATTTTTACAAACTATTTAGAAAATAATTCAAAGAAATTATTTATTTTCTCCTTTTTTTATTTGTTTTATATCTTCAAAACCTTCTTTTATAGTAACTAAAACCTCTTTTTAGATATTTTATTTCATTTTTTTAATATTGTTTTATGATATAATATGCACATTATCAAGAAGTAATGATTTGGATGAAAGAATAAAATATTACAAATGAACAAATTGATGAACTTATAACTTATGCAAATAGGTAAAAAATATATCTTAAAATCAAATTGAATCACTTTTTTTATACTTTTCCGCAATTCTTAAATTTGTGATTCCTAATTGCATTTTATTCACTATTATTCCTCAATATCTCCTATTTTTACCGAACACGCTTTTATTTTGCGTAACATTCTACTTTTCCAAAAAAAGCCATTTCGCCAAAAAAGTTTGAAATTAGCACCTAAGTTGTGCCAAAAATATTTTGCAGGTGATACACCACTCACACGTTTATTTTTTTTGACTTTGGGCGGAACAACCACATATTCCATTCCATACAAACGTTGAAACTCCTCTGAACAACCATTTCCTAAAAAAAGCCCTTCTGTGCTTCGCACATAAAGTTGTGTGTAAGTAGGATTTGTAACAGTTTTTAGGTCATCTTTGTGTCCAATAACCGACATTTCTATACTCCCATCAGTCACAAGAGATTTTTCCTTGATGGTCATTATTTGTTTTTCTTTTTCTTTTTTTGGTTGTGCAAAAATTTTATTTTTTGGAAGAAAAATAATTGCGACAAATAATAAAAAAATATAGAAAAATATATACGAAAATCGGTACAAAAAATTAAAAAAATAGTGTTTTTTCATAAAAATTAAAAGTTTTTTGATGGTGCAAATGTAAGAATTTTTACAAAAATTATTCCTTTTAAAGCAATTTAAAATAAAAGGTTTTTTATGTATTTTAAAAAAAATGTATTTTTGCAAACTTAATTGTTTTTAACACTTTATTTTGTTAAAGAATTTTAACTGTTATTTGATTGTTAAGCATAAAATAAGGTTTTTTTGAAATAAAAATTCATTTTAATTTTGAAGAAAAAAATTAAGTAAAAACTTTTGGAGGGTTTAAAACCCTCCAAAAGTTGAAAAATCAAAATAAACCAAGAAATACTTTTTTTATACTATGAGAAAACATTTTATTTTCTGTTTTTTGCTTTTTATCCTTGCAAAAAATATTTCATTCGCACAAACTCAAAATCCTGATGCACCTCAAAATACAATTGTATTTGAAAAATTAGAACATAATTTTGGGGTAATCAAAGAAGAAAATGGCAAAGCAAGCTACAATTTTGAATTTACAAACACAGGCAAAACACCTATTAAACTGACAAATGTGCAGGCTTCTTGTGGTTGTACTACGCCAAATTGGACAAAAGAAGAAATTTTGCCTAAAAAAACAGGCATCGTAACTGCAATTTATGACACCAAAGACCGTCCAGGTGTTTTTAATAAAAGTATTACGGTTACAGTTGGTACAGCAGGCACACCACAAGTAGAACAACCTTTGCCCAATACAAAAAATACAGTAAATAAATTGGATAAAAACAAAGCACAACCCGATAATCTAAATAAAACCGCCTCAATTACTACCACAGGAACATCACAGACGATTGTACTCATTATAAAAGGTGAGGTAATTCCACGTTCAAAAGGTATTGTGGATTTTTATCCTTATGAAAAAGGAAGTTTGCGTTTTTCAATGGCGAATGTATATTTTGATAAAGTTTTTCACGACCAACCTGCACAATACAAAACCCTTGTAATGTATAATCAAAGCGAAAAAGACATCAAACTTAACATTGATATGATGTATGCCAAATTGGGCGCACCTTATATTACCTTCAAAAAACCTGCAACTGACATTGTTAAAGCAAAAGATTCTTTGAAATTAGAAGTTGGTTTTGATGCTACCAAACAAAAAGACTGGGATTATATGGGAAGTTGGTTAAATATTGAAACTGATGACACCAAAGAAACTAATGGCGTTAAAGAAACTACCAAACAAATATATGTGGGCGGAAATGTGGTAGAAAATTTTGGAAATATGACCAAAGACGCAAAAATTCCTTCTGCAAAATTTGACCGCACTACACACGATTTTGGTAAAATCCAAGTTGGAAAACAACACAAAACGCAATTTACAATTACCAACAAAGGTGATGCACCACTTATTATTCGCCAAGTAAAAGCAACTTGTGGCTGTACCGCAGGAAAACCTACTAAAAATACGCTTTACCCAGGCGAAAGCACACAATTTGATGCTACTTTTTCAAGCGTTGGAAAGCAACCAGGCAAACAAAACCAAGAAATTACCATTATTACCAATGACCCTGCTATGCCAAGACAGGTGCTGAAATTGGATATGGAGATAGTTAATTAGGAATTAGAAATTAAGAATTAGGAATGAAACAGCCATTTTTAAGCAAAAAGTCCTCCCCTCTGGGGAGGATTTAGGTGGGGTTTCTCAAAAAATCACAATAAAAAAATGAAAAAAATACTTGTAACAGGTGGATTGGGTTATATAGGCTCGCATACAGTAGTAGCTTTGCAACAAAAAGGCTATGAAGTGTATATTTTGGACGATTTGTCAAATGCACAATATTTTATTTTGGAAAATATCCAAAAAATAACAGGAATTTTGCCATATTTTACTAAATTGGATTTGTGTAATATGCCTGAATTACAGTATTTTTTTAGCCAAAATAATGATTTTGAGGCAGTAATTCATTTTGCTGCCAAAAAATCAGTAGGCGAATCTGTCCAAAAACCGATTTTATATTACCAAAATAATCTAAATTCTTTGTGCAATATTTTATTGTGTTTGGAACAATTTAAAATTAAAAATTTTATTTTTTCATCTTCTTGCACAGTTTATGGTCAGCCTGACGAGTTACCTGTTACAGAAAATACGCCTTTAAAACCTGCATTTTCACCTTATGGCAATACCAAACAAATAGGCGAAGAAATTATTTTTGATTTTCAAAAAAATTATGCAGATTTTAATGCAGTGATTTTGAGGTATTTTAATCCTGTGGGGGCGCACGATTCTGCACTTATTGGCGAATTGCCTAATGGTGTTCCAAATAATTTGATGCCTTTTATTACACAAACTGCTATCGGAAAACGTGAAAAACTATGTGTTTTTGGAGATAATTATCCAACTGCTGATGGTACTTGTATAAGAGATTATATTCACGTGGTTGATTTGGCAGATGCGCATTTATTGAGTACTGAAAGGCTTTTTGAAGGGAAAAATAATGAAAAAATAGAAATTTTTAATTTGGGAACAGGCAAAGGCTCAAGTGTTTGGGAAGTGATAAAAAGTTTTGAAAAGGTAAATAACATAAAAGTAAATGTTGAAATTGCTCCTCGTAGAGATGGTGATGTAACCGCAGTATTTGCAGATTGTACCAAAGCAAATGAAATATTGGGTTGGAAAGCCAAAAAAACACTTGATGATATGACACAATCCGCTTGGAAATGGGAGAAAAAATTAAGAATTAGGAATTAGGAATGGAACAGCCAAATTTAATAGTGAATTGTAAATATTGAATGTAATAGCCAAAATATAATTTTTTTATAAAAAAATAAAAAAAATTTGGAAATCTCAAAAATAAATATTTACTTTGCACTTGTAAAATAAAATGGACATTGTAGCTCAGTTGGTTAGAGCGCCAGATTGTGGTTCTGGAGGTCGCGGGTTCGAGACCCGTCTTTGTCCCCATAAAAAAAGCGTTTATTTAGTTAAACGCTTTTTTTTATCAAAAAACAAAAAAATATATAAATTTTTTATTTAGAGAGGTGTCCGAGTGGTTGAAGGAGCACGCCTGGAAAGTGTGTATGGGGGTAACTCCATCGAGAGTTCGAATCTCTTCCTCTCTACAAGCCCAACCCACGCCAAAAGCGTGGGTTTTTTGTTGTTTTAAATTTGTATAAAGAAGAGAAAAATCAATATGTTGATTTTGAAGTTCTTTTATAAATTGTAACCTCTTTCTTTTCATTTGTTACAGTTATTTCATTATAGTCAGCACTCGCAACACAAGACAAAACACCCAATTCATCATGTTTGAAGGTAAAAGTTCTGGCTTTTATATCATTTTTTAATGCTTCTTGCCCTATCATTCCTTTTTCGCCTTCTTTACTACGCAATACTAAAAATAAGTTCTCATTTTGGTCAATACTTATTTTGTATATTCCTGATTGAAAAGTGCCTATAAAAGGATAAAATCTATGATTGATATACTCCAAGTTATATTTTTCATCTATTAGGAAATATTTTTTGACTTTGTAGGTTGGCTTTTGATTTGGTTTTTTATTATAATCTTGATAATCAATTTCAGTATTTTCAAAAATGAACTCATTTTTTTCATTTTTGGTCAAAAGCCCTTCCAAATATCTCCTACTCATAAAATATTCTTCGTGTGCAAATAAAATGGAAGTCATAAGTTCGCCTTTTTCATTATAATTAAATAAAATATATTTCCATTCTATCAATCCCTGTCCCAAAGGTTTGCTTTTATCCAAAAAATACACCAAAAGACTTGTTGTATTAGGATAAAGATTTAATTTTTTGTAACTATTTAGCCCGTCCAAAAGAACTTATTTTTTTTTATAAAAAAAAGTTTATAAATTTGTTTTATGGAATTAAGCGCAGACATATTGGTATTGCAGGAACTAGTAATAAAATTATTAGAA
>JAAFIN010000081.1 GCA_013297825.1 Cytophagales bacterium | reverse complement strand
TGCCAAAAAGTTCGTTTTTAGTTTTCTGAAAATCCGTTTGCAGGTGTTTTTGCTCGTCTTTTTACAGGCTTTTACAAGTTTTCCTTTTGCTCGTTGTTTTTAGAATAACGCCCAACGTTTATGTAGACGCAATTCACGTCTATTTTTCCCAAATTTAAAAACTAAAATTTATTTTTCCAAAAAATTTGTAAAAATATTTATCAAAATATTTTAAAGAGATGATTTACTACCAAAACAATACAAAATACGCATTGCATTTTTTTGTATTGTTTTGTGATTTTTCCTAAAAACTTATTTTCAACAATACAAAATACGCAAGTCATCATTCCAAAGTATCAAGCGGACTTTTGATTTTTTTAAGACTTTTTTCGCTCACGTGGGTATAACGCAAAGTAGTTTTGATGTCATTGTGTCCAAGTAATTCCTGAATGAATTTAATATCTGTTCCATTTTCCAATAAATGTGTTGCAAAACTGTGCCTAAGTCCATGTATGCCAATCGCTTTATTGATTTTGGCTTTTTTCATTGCATTTTTAAATACTTGTTGGGTGCTTCTAATGCTGTATTTATCACCATATTGTCCCTCAAAAAGGTATTTTTTTGGTTTAAATTCCTTGTAATAATTACGTAATTGCTCTAAAATGGTTTGAGGAAGATTAACATAACGGTCTTTTTTGCCTTTACTTTTTTCTATCAATACCTGCATATTCCCACTATCAATATCTGTAATTTTGAGATTAATGATTTCACTCACACGCAAACCCATTCCATAACAAAGTTTGAGCATTGTGTTATGTTTTAAGTTTGTGGTAACTTCAAAAAGTTTTTTAATATCTCTTGTGCTGATGGTTTTGGGCAAAATAGAAGGTTTTTTAGGTCGTGGAATGTCAAAAAACATTTTATCCTGTTTTAATACTTTTTCAAAATAAAATTTTACTGCATTTATTCTGCTGTGTAATGTATTTTCTGAAAGTTTTAATTCATTGGTGCAATACAAAAAATAACTTCGCAATCTGTCAGCATTTAATTCATTGACATCATTATTTTTTAAAATTTGGAGAAGTTGGGCAAATTCATTACGATATGTAATAATTGTTTTTTGGCTATATGCTTTGAGTTGCAAAGTTTCTATGTAACGCTCCATTGCAGGTTGATTTATTTCACAAATATTATTGATGGCATCTTTTCCCAAAATAGGTAAAGAAGGCAATCCAAACATATTTCTATATGTTTCATTGTCTATTACATACCAAGATTTTTTGGTTTGGCTCCATTTTATACCAACCAAAGAACGTACCCATTTATCTAATTCTTTCGTGTAAGCAAAATGAATAAAAATAACATTTTTATCCCTATGTTTGCATAATTCGTAATTTACTTTTTTATTCATAAGTTTTAATTTTAAAAACTTTTTTTAAATCAAATCACAATTTCAAGTCCATCATACGCAAGCCTAACATTTTCAGGGAGTTCTTTTTCTACTTCCTTGTGAAGACCCATTTTGTGGCTTATGTGTGTAAGATATGCTTTTTTAGGATTAAGTTCTTTTAATACTGCTAAGGCTTGTTCAAGTGTAAAATGCGAAATATGGTCTTCTTTTTGCAAAGCGTCCAAAATAATCACTTCAGCATTTCGCATTTTGTCTTTTTCTGATTCTGTGATGCTATTTACATCTGTCAAATACACAAAATCCTTTATTCTAAAACCAAAAACAGGCAATTTGTAATGTAATCCTTCAATGGGAATTATCTCCACATTTTGAATAAAAAAAGGTTTGTTTTCTATAAAATTTTCTTCCACTGAAAGCACACCAGGATATTTTTTGGATTTATCCACAAAAATATATTCAAATTCTTTTTTGAGTTGATTCATCACTCTTGGGTGTGCATAAATGGGCATATCTTTCTCCATTTTAAAACTCAATGAACGCAAATCGTCCATTCCTGCGGTGTGGTCTTTGTGTTCGTGTGTGTATAATACCGCATCTATTGCTTTGACATCAGCCCTAAGCATTTGTTGGCGAAAATCCGCTCCTGTATCTACCAACAATTTTACGCCATCTACTTCCACATAAATAGAAACCCTAAGACGTTTATCTTTTTCGTCAATGGATTTACATACTTCGCAATCACACGCAATCACAGGCACGCCTTGTGAGGTTCCACTTCCCAATACAATTATTTTCATTTTTTTTTAATCTAATTTCTAAAACAAATTTTTGATTTTTTGTACTTTTGTAAAAAAGTAATTTCCAAAAGTAATATTTTTGTTCTTAAAAATCAACAAAAACCACTACACACAAAAAAAAGTATTTTTTCTTTTTTTCCAAAAAATAAACCTTGTATTTTTGGTAATTTTGTGCTTATGTTTAATGTTTTATTGCTTTTAATCTGAATGTATTTTATATTTTATCAAAAATAAAATGACTCCAAAAATTTTTGAGCCTTCAAGCGAATTGTCAGCATTTGTAATGTGTTATTGGACGTTGGAAAGTGCCAAAGAAAATACGCCTTTGAAAAATACCATTGTTCCTGATGGCACTATGAAATTGATTTTTCATTATGGCGAAACCTACAAACATCACCCAAATAACAACGAAAGCATTATTTTGCCAAAATGTTTTTTGATTGGACAACTTACACAGCCATATATTGTGGAACCGCTTGGCGTTACTGGTTCTTTTGTGGTGAGATTTCACCCAAACGGTTTTTTGCCTTTTGCAACTATTTCTATCAAAGAAATGGAAAATACTGCAGTTTCATTGGAAAAATTATTTGGGGAAGAAGGCACAGAAATTGGCGAAAATATTTTAAATGCAAAAGATACAGAGGAAAGAATACATTTGATAGAAAAATTTTTATTAAAACGTTTGACAGATAAAAAAATAATTGACAATGTGATAAAAAGCACGATTGACACAATTTTAAATGCAAATGGACAATTTTCTGTAAATGAACTTTCTGAACAAAATAACATCAATCGCAGGCAACTTACACGTAAATTTTCGTCAGCCATTGGTTTAAGCCCAAAACAACTTTCCAAAACCATTAGAATACAAAACACTTTAAAAAAATTATTGTCAAATGAAGTCAAAAGTTTTACAGATTTGGCTTACGAAAATGAATATTTTGACCAAGCACATTTTATCAAAGATTTTAAAGAATTTACAGGACTTACACCCAAAGAATTTTATGGAGATGATTTAAAAATGTCATTGATTTTTGATAAAAAATAAAATGATAAGTTTTGAACACGGATTTTACGGATTAACACAAATTTTCACGGATTTATTTTTAATACATTTGGAAAAGTCCCAGTTTAGAATTTACACATTTTTCAAAAAAAATGGTCTGTACCGTAGTTTACGAAGGTCTGACCGCTTTTTTTGAAAAATTACAAAACTTGCATTTTATTTTGATAAAAAAATTGAACTTGTCCCATTTTTACAATTTTGCTTTTTTAACCTGTGATAACTTTGCAACAAGATTTTTACAAAAATCCATTTTGCAATAAATTCATTTAAAAAAACATATTTAAAAAAATGACAAATTCAGTTGTAAATCCTGTTGGTTGGTTTGATATTCACGTAGCAAACATAGACCGTGCAAAAAAATTCTATGCAACAGTATTTAATATTCAATTTACTGACTTTCCGATAGAATGGGGCAAACAGTCTTTTTTTCCTTTTAGTCCAGAAAGTCATAATATTTCTGGTGCATTGGTAGAAAAACCAAATATGAATCCTGGTAACAATAATACAGTGATTTATTTTGAAACAGAAGATTGCACAAGCGAAGAACAAAGAATTGAACAAGCAGGCGGAAAAATCCTCCAACCCAAAACGCATATTGGCGAATTTGGCTTTATTTCAATATTTTTGGATAGCGAAGGCAATACGATTGGGCTTCATTCACGCAAATAATTTTTTTAAAAAATTTCTAAAATTATGGCTTACAATACTGAACTTGTGGATAAAGTTAGGGAATTTTTGGCTGAAATTCCTGACATTGAAGTTTTGGAAAAAGAAATGTTTGCAGTTTTGAATTTTATGGTAAATGAAAAAACTTGTGTATGTGTAAGTGGCGAAAATCTGATGTTGCGTTTTGACCCAAAACTGCACGAAGAAGTATCAGAACGCAATGGTTATGAGGTAATGCTGATGAAAGGCAAAGTTTATAAAGGTTATTGTTACATAAATTCAGATGGTTTTAAAGAAAAAAAAGATTTTGAATATTTTATGAATTTGTGCCTTGATTACAATAAAATTGCTAAAAAATCTAAAAAAACTGTGAAGGTTTGACCAATTTTTTGATAATCAAACCTATAAGGTTTTTAAAATCTTATAGGTTTTTTTACCTTACAAATTCTAAAAACCTTAAAAAACAAAAAAACCATTTATTTTTTCAAATAAATGGTTTTTTTAGCTTAGTAACGAGGGCAGGAATCGAACCTACTACCGAAAGATTATGAGCCTTTCATGCAACCGTTACACTTCCTCGCGGTATAGTTTTTGGTTTTTAAAATAAAAATTAACTTTTTAAAAGAACGTTGTTTCTTACTTCGTAACGAGGGCAGGAATCGAACCTACTACCGAAAGATTATGAGCCTTTCATGCAACCGTTACACTTCCTCGCGATATAGTTTTTAATTGTGATGCAAAGTTAGAACTAAATTTTTAGATTTCCAAATTTATTTTACTTTTTTTTTATTTATTTTATTTTTTTCAAAGAAATTATTGAAAAAAAAGCATTTTTTTTTCTAAAACGTATTTTTTTACAACATAAAAATAATATTTTTGCGAAAAATCAATATTTTAACATTCTCATCACTAAAAAAAAATTATTCCAAAAAAAACAAATGAAAAAAATCGGTATCCTTTATGGACAAGAAAATACTTTTCCACAAGCATTTGTAGAAAGAGTAAATGAAAAAGCCAAAAAAGAAAAAATTGATGTAATGGCTGAACCTGTGCAAGTGCAAAAAGTAGAACAAGGTGTTGCTTTGGATTATGCGGTAATTATTGACCGTATTTCACAAGATGTGCCTTTCTATCGTGCAATGCTCAAAAATACTGCCCTTGCAGGTACTGCGGTTATCAATAATCCTTTTTGGTGGTCTGCTGACGAAAAATTTTTTAACAATGGTATCGCAATGAAAGTAGGTGTTCCTGTACCAAAAACAGTATTATTGCCTTCTTTTAGTTTGCCTCCTGACACCAATGGCAATTCATTTCGCA
This sequence comes from Cytophagales bacterium, assembly GCA_013297825.1. Lineage (GTDB taxonomy): Bacteria > Bacteroidota > Bacteroidia > Cytophagales > Microscillaceae > JAAFIN01. Next base: position 14,155 of record JAAFIN010000081.1, on the reverse strand, counting down.
ACCTCAAACTTGATTGGGAAAGCATTATGAATACAGTTGGTTTTCCTGCTTATATGAAACCTCACGCTGGCGGTGGCTGGAAATCAGTGTATAAATTGGAAGATTTGCAAGATTTTTATGCAAAACACCCTGAAACTGACCAACTTGTAATGCTTCTTCAAGAAGAAATTCAATTTGATGATTATTTCCGTTGCTATTGTTTGGACAGACGTGATGTGCATATTATGCCTTACGAACCACGCAATCCACATCATTTGCGTTATGATTCACAAGTGAAAGCAACAGGTGCTGCTGCCAAAAAACTTTTGGACACAGTGAAAGATTATGTTTTGCGTTTGAATAATGCGTTGGGTTATGATTTCAATACTGTAGAATTTGCAGTACGCAATGGTATTCCGTATGCGATTGATTTCTGTAATCCTGCTCCTGATGCTGACATCAATTCAGTAGGTCAAAAGAATTTTGATTGGATTGTGGAAAATGCTGCAACAATGGCTATCCGCAGAGCAAAAGCTCAAAAAGCTGGACAAGATAACCTCACTTGGGGCGAATTTGTAACTGGCAAAATCTACCAACAAGAACCTTTAACCAAAAAAACTGTTGCAAAAGAAGAAGCTCCAAAAACCGAAACAAAAGAAGAACCTAAAAAAACACGTAGCAGGAAAAAACCTGAATAATGTTGAATGATAAATGTTAAATGATAAATGAAATACAAAAAGCACTTTCAAAAATAATTTTTTGAGAGTGTTTTTTTTGATGTATTTTTGGATTAAATTATAAGAAATAAATTATTAAAAAATTAAAAAAAACAAACAATAAAAATGCGTATTGTATTTATGGGAACACCTGATTTTGCGGTTTCCTCCTTAGAAATATTATTAAAAAATAACGAACATAATAACATAAATGTAGTTGGAATTATCACTGCTACTGACAAATTGGGCGGTAGAGGCAACCAATTATTACAATCAGACGTAAAAAGATTTGCACTGCAATATGACATTCCTATTTTGCAACCTGAAAAACTAAAAGATGAGGATTTTTTGGCACAATTAAAAGCCTTAAAAGCAGATTTGCAGATAGTTGTTGCATTTAGAATGTTGCCTGAAGTGGTTTGGAATATGCCTGCACTTGGTACGTTTAATCTTCACGCTTCGCTTTTGCCTCAATACAGAGGTTCTGCACCTATAAATTGGGCAATTATCAATGGTGAAACCGAAACAGGCATTACAACTTTTTTCTTGAAACAAGAAATAGACACAGGCGACCTTATTTTTCAAGAAAAAACAGCGATTTTGCCAGAAGATAATTTTGAAACGCTTTATAATAAAATGAAATTACAAGGTGCGGAATTGGTATTAAAAACGGTAAAAGCCATTCAAGAAAAAAATTATACACCAATTCCACAAGCAGAAATAAAGGATTTGAAAACTGCACCAAAAATATTTAAAGAAACCTGCGAAATAAATTTTAAAGAAAAAACCGCCTTAGAAGTGCATAATTTTGTGCGTGGTCTTTCGCCTGTGCCTTGTGCTTGGACAACTTTATTGGGAAAACATTGTAAAATCTATAAAACTGCTTTGTTGGAAAATAACGAAAATCCTGAAAATTTACCTTTTAAAACTGACAATAAAACTTTTCTACATTTGGCTTGTAAAGATGGTTTTTTGGCAATAGAAGAATTGCAAATGGAAGGCAAAAAACGCCTTGCGGTAAAGGATTTTTTGAATGGATATAAATTTTAATGGTGAATGTTGAATTGTGAATGGTAAATGAAATACAAAAAAACTATAATTTTTTATAAAAATGAAACCACAACAAAATTTTAAAGAAAAGCCAATTTCTGTGATTGAATATGAAAAATCAATGATAAATACTTCTTTGGTTTCAGGAATTGGATTGTTAATTTTTGCTATTCTATTTTTTATTTTTCCGCCAGAAGAACAAATACGTTATGCTGTAAAAATTGTTATTGTTGTTGTGTTGGCTATAATGAGTATTCTCTGTATAGGCATTTATTTTGCAAGATATAAATGGATAATTGACTACGAAGAAAAGGTCATTATTGAAAGTTGTAAATTTTTGCCTAATAAAACGCTCCATTTTGACGAAGTAGATGGTTTTTCAGATAAAATAGCTGGGGGTATAATTTTTTTACCAAAACATAAAACTAAAAAAGCTATTAGTGTTCCAAAAATGTATTCAACCTTTGATTATGAAGATGATATTCTTATAAATGCACATTTTAAAAATGTGAGGCAAGATGTTATTTCTGTGGCTGAAAATACAATTTTAGTAAAAAAGGAAGTAGAAAAAGAAATTACAAAAACACAAAAATTTTTCTTAGAAATGTTGGTTTTAATAACTTTTTTAGGGATAACATACTTATTTGTATCACTTTTTAACAATGTTGGCACAGTTAATATTTTTTTGCATTCATTATCAATTATTATTTTTTGGTTGTGTAATTTTGCATCTGTTTTTCTATTTTATGTTGTTTTTTGTTTTAGGTTGCCTGAAAAAAATGGTGATAACATTGAACAACCAATCGATTTTTTATTTTCTTATTTTGGAGTCGTTATATTTGGTATTGGCTTGATGAAAACAAACTATTGTTTGGATTATTTTTTACTTCAAATATTATCTATAATTTTTACTTTAATATTAATTTTTGTATGTTTTTTCGTTTATAAAATCAATTCTGACAAAATCCTTGGAGTAGAATATCGTGGAAGTTTTACATATAAATCACTAAAAACTATATTTGTAAGTTCACTTATATACGGATATTCATTTTTTACCATAGCAGTCGCAAATCAAATGTATAGCCATTATTCATACATTGAAGCATTTGACATCATTTCAAAATTTCCTTCAAAAGATTTCCATATTTTAGAAATAAAAAACAATCAAAAAACAATATTTCCACATAAAGAACTCAAAGTTCATAATGATGTTTCTGAGGCAAAAGAAGTAAAAAAAGAAGGAATATCTACAAATAATGACAAACTTATCATTCACACCAAAATAGGGCTTTTTGGCATACCTTTTTTGGCGAAATATGAGTGATTTTTATTGCTTGAACCTATAAGGTTTTAAAAACTTGATAGGTTTGAAATTTCCTCTAAATTCTAAAAAAAAATTGCATTTCTAAAATTTTTTTACAAAATTGCAAAGTGTAACGTTAAAAAATGTCTTGCTGACAAATTATATTTTCCCAAAAAATAATAATTTGCAAAAATTCCCAACAATTTTCAGATGCAACCCACCCAATTTGGTTATCAAAATAGATACAGTCCAAACCAAGATAGCAGGTTTTTGGAGGCACTTTCTTACAATTATGCAAAAGTAGATGAAAAAACTTTTGATGAACTTCTGCTTTTTTGTAGCAATGTAGCCCAATATATCAAATATTATAATCCACAAAATCAAGTAGATGGCACTTGGATTGAGTTTTTTACTGATGAATTGATGGTTTTGGCAAATATTCGCCAAATCAAACTCAATGATATTGAAATTAGTTTTAAACAAAATATTGATAAAGCACTCAAATTTAATCGCTTTGAGAAAAAGAAATTTTATGCTAATCAATGTTTTGAAAAAATATATCAAATGGCTAATCTTTTCAAAGATTGGTTACTACAACTTAAAGCAGTGGAGGAATTTGCAAATGCAGAAAGTAATCTTAGAAATGATATTTTTAATGCCTTAGACAGCAAACTTGCCCCTGCGTTTCACACGCTTAGAATTTTAGATGAACTCCTCGCCCAAGATGAAAATTTGGGCTGGGAAACACATAGTTTTTTTGTGGAATTTAACAGGTTTTGGTTTGTGGAACAAGACGCTCCTAACATAGAACTTGACAACAGAAGTACGCATTTTCGTTTGCAACACGCAACAGAATTTTTGGAAAAGATATTCCAGGCTTTTTATGAAACATTGATTTATCTCAAAAATAAAGCACAAGATTATCTAAAAGATTCTCTCCAAACTGATACACATTATCCTGATATGGCGTTGTTAATTGCATTTTTGCAATTATACAAAATGCAACAAGACAATCTAAATGCAATAAGCAAACGTTATTTGGATTTTTATTATCGTGAAATTCTCAAACAAGATAATCTTCCTGCAAAATCCAATAAGGCATATATAAAATTTGATGCAAATGATAACGCAATGTTTGCACGTATTCAAAAAGGCGAAAGGCTTTCTGCAGGTGAATACGAAAATGGAAATAATATTACCTACATTGCAGATACAGATTTGGAGGTAAATAAAGCAAGTATTGAAAAAATAAATACCATTTTTGCCAATTATAAAGAAATCAACATAAAAGGTATTTATCAAAAAGTTTTAGCACAATTATTTGCCCAAAAAATCCAAATTGAAGATGTTACGCCTATTCCTAACCCGCAACAAAAACGTACTTTTGCGACTTTTGGCGAATTGCCTATCGGAAAAGGAAACGAAAAAAATAATGTAGAAGCAGGAAAATTGGGTTTTGCGATAGCTTCGCCTGCTTTTGTGTTAAATGAAGGCAAAAGAGAAGTAAGTCTTATGTTGCAATTTGAGCCTAATTCTTATGAAGCGTTCAAACAATGGATTTTGGATTTGAGTGTTTCTTATAATGAAAGCGAAGACGAGATTTTTATAAAAGTGTTTTTGGAAGCATTTTTTATCAATATCACAACCCCAGAAAGTTGGTATGATATTACAAAATATGTGGTTACGCGCAACAACGAAAAGCATTTTTTAACCATAAAATTTGATATAGAAAGCAACGAACCGCCTTTTTCTATTTATAACAAAGAAATTCATCAAGGAAATTTTACCTCAAATTTTCCGATTGTGCGTTTTTTTCTCAATAATCAATCTTACATTTATGCTTATACGCTGATGCGTAGCCTCAAAATCACGCAGGTAAAAATTAGCACAAAAGTAGAAGGTGTAAAAGGTGTAAAATTATACAGTGAATTTGGAGAATTAAGTGCAGATGCACCATTTTTTCCATTTGGTTCTACGCCACACATTGGTTCGTATTTATTGATTGGAAAAAATGAAATTTTCCAAAAATCTTTAAATAAACTCAATGTAGAAATAGAATGGTTTAATCTTCCAAAAAATACAAATGGTTTTGGTGATTATTATGCAGATTACAAAATGGGGTATGATAATACAATGTTTGAAGTGGATATTTCAGTGTTAAATCGTGGTTTTTGGTTGCCTGAAAACCTTGAAAAACGCCAAAGATTTAAACTTTTTAGAACAACTGACGACCCTGAAAACGAAGAACCGCAACCTTTGGCTACTTTGTCGCCCATTACTGCATTTGAAAATATTGATATTACCGCCCTCAAATTACCACACAATTATACTGCTTTACACGACGAATTAAAATACACCAACACCACACAAAGAGGTTTTATAAAATTGGAATTGGTATCGCCTGGTGATGCTTTTGGTCATCAAGTATATGGTTCTGTGCTTTCTGATGCGGTTATGGAAAATACCAAAACTTCCATTGTGCAGAGCATAAAAGGCGTTTTTGGGGCAAAAAAAGAGGCAAGAGGCAATCCAAACCAACCACACACGCCTCAAATGAAATCAATTACATTGGGTTATGAATCCTCCTCCATTATTGATTTTACAGACCGTTCCACCAAAAACGATAAAAATGACACAAGAGGGCAATTTTTTCATTTGCACCCTTTTGGCGAAAATATAATGTATCCTGATAGCAACAAACAACAAACTGCTTTGTTGCCTGATTTTGATGTAGAAGGAAGTCTTTTATTGGGTTTTAATCATCTAAATGTGCCACAAGTGGTAACAATTTTATTTGATTTGGCAGAAGGTGTGGGCGTATCTTCAGAAGAACAACGTCCTGAGATAGAATGGAGTTATTTGGTAAATGATGAATGGAAACTGCTTTCACGTGGAAAAATATTAAGAGATGACACCGAAAATTTTATTAAAACAGGTATCGTAAGCATAGAATTGCCTTTTGATATTAAAAAAGGCAATACAATTCTTGATGCAGAGTTGTATTGGTTGCGTGTATCAGTTTTAAAAAATATCAATGCAAGTGCAAGATTAAATACACTCTGCACGCAGGTATTGACTGCAACGTGGGAATTTATAGAAGAAGAACAAGAATTTTTAAAAAATACCTTACCAGCATTTACCATTAGCAATTCAGAGGAGAGTATTCAAGGTATTCAAAGCATTTCGCAACCACTTCCTTCTTTTGGGGGAAAACCTGCGGAAAATATGCAAAATTTTTATATACGTGTGAGCGAAAGATTGCGACACAAACAACGTGCAATTACTGCGTGGGATTACGAAAGGCTTATCTTGGAGCGTTTTCCGCAGGTGTATAAAGCAACTTGTTTGCCCAATATGACAAGTAATAATCTGCAAGCATCTGGTTCTGTGCTTATCATTGTAACGCCTCGCGTTACTGCTGAAAATCAAAGTAACCTTGAACCACAAGTTAGCAGTGAAATGCTTTATGAAATAAAATCTTATATGCAACAATTTATTTCGCCTTTTGTAAAATTGGAAATTAGAAATCCAAGCTACGAAAAAGTGAAAATAATTTGTGATGTAAAACTCACGCGTGGCTACAATTACCTCCAACAACTTAATGAAGATATTAACAATTATTTAGCTTCCAGCTTGATAGGAAACCGCAAAACCGTAGAATTGGGTGGAAGGATAAATAGTTCTGATATTTTGAGTTTTATGCGTACTTTGACGTACATTGATTTTATCACAAAATTCTCAATGTTGCAAACTGCACAAGATTTCAGAGGACAATATCAACTTTGGGACACTGCCAATTTAGAAAATCCAACTTCATTTTTGCAAGGAACAAAACCTTGGAGCGTGCTTATTCCTGCTCCTGAACACCAAATCAATATTCTTGATGAGAAGAACGAAATTCCACCTACACAAGCAGGAATCGGAAATTTGGAGGTGGGAATGGATTTTATTGTGAATTAGGAAGTTTAAAAAGTTTAAGGTTTAAAATATTTAGACCTTAAACTTTTTGATTTTTTTGTAAGGAATAAGATTAAAATAATTTCATCTTTTTTATTGGGGATTTAAGCACGCAGATAACGCAGATAATCGCAGATTTTTTTTGTTTTTTGTATTTAAAAATCCGTTTTAATCTGTAAAATCCGCATTATCCGCGTGCCAAAAAGATGGCATTATTTTGTTTTCGTTCCTAAGCATAAAAAAAGCTCTACAAACATTTTGTAAGGCTTTTTTTTGTAATTTGCTTTTTGTTTGTGTGTAATCTTCCACAAAATAAACAGCTTAAAATCTTATTTACAAATGTTTTGTTAGATTTTAATGTTTTTTGTCAGATTTCCGCAGTTCCCAATACTTTTATTTCGTACCAAATAGAAAAACCTATTTCAAAGATAATTGAACGCCATATTTTTCATTTATTCCTATAACTTTTGCTTGAAAAGTTTGCCCTATTTTTACCTCTTGTCTTAAATCTCTGCTTTGCCATGTGAGTTCTTTTATAAAAATACTCGCTTTTTGCGTAGTACCTTCTATTTTGACATAGATACTCGTATTTCTGTCATTAAAACCAATTACTTGACATAATACCACACTATCAATTTTTAACTCAAAAAAAGGTTTTAAAGATAAACCAACGCCATAAATAGGGTGTGTTTGGATTACACGTGCATTGTTAAAAACCTGACCAATTTTTACTTCATGAAAAAGATTTTTTACTTCCCAATTTAGTTCTGATATATGAATGGTGCAACGCCTTAATTCATCTTTTACTTTTACAATAATACGATTTTTTTCTATCTTTTGTACTTCACAACTTATTTTATCACCTACACAGACAGCTTTAGGATAAAAATATGCCCAATCCATACAAAGTTTTTCCATAGAATCACGCCATAAATTATTTTTTATTTCTAACATCTTAGGATTGATATTCAAAGAAATTATTTTTGATAAAAAACTATTGTATGCTTCTTTTTCTAATGATGATGTAAATTTTTGCATTTCTTCAAAAAGTTCTGTTAATTCAGAAATGTTATTTATTTTATTTAAAATTAAAGAATTGTAAGTAACTTCATCAGGTTTCAATCCTTTTTCATACATTTCAGCCAAAAGATTTTTTGCCTGTCCAAAATCTTTGGACATATTGATTAAAGAATTGTAAGTAATTTCATCAGGTTTCAATCCTTTTTCATACATTTCAGCCAACAGATTTTTTGCTTTTTCAAAATCTTTGGACATATTGATTAAAGAATTGTAATTAAATTCATTTGGTTTCAATCCTTTTTCATACATTTCAGCCAAAAGATTTTTTGCTTGTCCAAAATCTTTGGACATATTAATTAAAGAATTGTAATTAAATTCATCAGGTTTCAATCCTTTTTCATACATTTCAGCCAAAATATTTTTTGCTTTTTCAAAATCTTTGGACAGATTGATTAAAGAATTGTAAGTAATTTCATTTGGTTTCAATCCTTTTTCATACATTTCAGCCAAAAGATTTTTTGCCTGTCCAAAATCTTTTGAAAGATGAATTAAAATATTATAGCTTACCTCATTTGCTTCAAAACCATCAAATATAGCTTTTTGAAGCCAAAATTGCGCATCTTCCCAATCATTTGCTTTATTCATTACGCTTGTGTATGAATGATTATTTGGAATTATATGTTGCATTTCCATTGCATAAAAAAATCTTTCAGCTTCTTCAAAAGAAGTAGCTAAATTGATGAGCATTGTGAACAATAGGCTTTGTTCTTTCTCAAAACCATTGTATTTAAGGTACTGTAAATAAGCAGGTGTAAGTTTTTGTTTTTGCTCTTTTTTTAGGTTTTTGAGCAAATGATATTGTTCTGTTACCTCATACCAAGCCTCTAATTTAGCCAATGCAATAAATGAAGTGGCTGAAAGGTCAGGTTGTTGGTATTCCTGTATTTGTTGGACAGCAAGCGATTTCAAAAAAATACGTTCTTGTCGTTGTGGTAAAAAACAAGTAATGATACATTTGGTTGCCAAAATAATATTATGTTGGGCAATAAATTTTATATCTTCAAAACGTTTTTCAAGGTTTTCAAGTGCTTTGTCTTTGTTTATTCTATTTATGAATACACCTTCATATTTATTATTTTTAATATTTTCGGGTGTGAGTTCTATCAGTGGCATAATTTTTTATTCTTCTTCGTAATCCACAAAAAAATCTTGATATGATTGGTGTGCAAAATAATAGGTATTTTCTTGTTTATTTTTAACAAGTAAATTTAGGCTTATTGCATTTTTCAAAAAATTATCTGAATTTATGTTATATTTTTTTTCTTGGATAATTTTTTCCAATATTTCCTTTACTTTTTTGTAAGGAACTTGTGGGTTAGACATACCAAAATCATCATCAACAGAAATATGTTGTGTGTATTCTCCCATTACATTTGCAAATTCTTTTTGATTAAAAGTAGTATCTATAAGTTCTTTTTCACGTTTGTATTTTTTGTTGATAAAACGCTCAGTAATAACTGTGGTAGAAGAAGGCATTTGGTTTCCATCTTGGTAAATGCTTATAAATTCAGCCAAATACAAAGGATTGTTCAGTACAGACATCAAATTTGGTTTTGAATTAATTTCTTTAAAAAGTGCTTCAGTATCACCTTTATAATTTTTTTTGATGAAATCTTTAATTAAATTATCTTTCAATTCCAGCAACAAAAACGCAGGAATTACATCACGATGTTGGCTTGGCGTTTTCCCAGATTTTTTAAAATCTATTTCTTCATAAGCTACTGGACGACTTGCGATAATGATTTTTGTATTTGGAAAATCATCTATAAATCCCTGAATAATACGTATTATTTGGTGTTGAAACTGCTCCAATATTTCATTAAAACCATCTAAAAAAAGTGTGATTTTTCCCTCGTTTAGATAATTTTCTATTAGTTCTTCATTTCTTTCTAATCTTTTAGCGATTTTTTTAAGAATTGTATCATTTGAATTGGTAAAAGATGCCAAAGTAATATAAACAGGTAGGAGAACATTTTTATTATTATTCAAAATTTTTTGTGCATCTTCTTTTGCCAAAAACAACAAAGAAGTTGTTTTTCCCATACCAGCTTGCCCCAAAAGCATCATTTGTTTTTCAGGTATAGTTTTAGTTAAATTAAGAATGGTATCTTGTCTTGCTTTTTGTTGTGCATTTTTGGCTTGCACTTCTTTACCAAAAATTTCAATATATTCTTTTACTTCCAAATCCACAAAAACAGCTTGTTGTGTGTTATAATCTTCAATAACGCTCTTCAAATATTCTGTAAAAATATGTTCAGAAAATACTTTATTATAAAGTTTTTGATATTGACAACTAACCACCAAAAAATATGACAAAATAATATCTTTCAAATCCTGATAATATTCATGATAAGGAAGTTTTGGCGAGTTATGGGTTTGTTCATTACGAATGTATATTGTAACGTTTTTAAAGCAATTACAATCACTTAAATTTAGGTGTGAGCTTAATTCTTTCAAATAAATATTACCATCATTTGCGGAATTAACATTATCTAAATTTCCTTCTAAAATTTCAATTACTTTCTTCATCAATACTTCTAAATCAGAAGCTAATAATTTTATGGAAGCCACAGAACCAATGTGTTCATCAAAAGCATTTTCCATATAATTTAAAACGGTTTCTTTTAATCCACCATATTTTTTTGGATTTAATTCAAATTCAATAGTTCTTTTGAGTAAAGTATAAATTTCAGTTATATTTTTGTTATAAAAACGTTTTACTGCGTCATTATTTTGGTATTCACTATATTGGTCATTAAGAGTATCTATTAAAGCCATAATTTTATTTTATTAAATGATTATTTTTTAAAATTTAGCTCAAAAATACATATATTTTTTAATAAAAAAAACCGCTTAATTCATTAAATTAAACAGTTTTTTTATAATAACAAAAAGTAACATTATGGAATTTCCATAGCGTTACTTTTTTTTGCTTAAAATTAACGCTGTGGTAACGTTAAGGTATTTTTATTCGTTTATTTCTTTTAAGCTCAAAAAATATAAAAATAGCCTTGAATAATCATTGAATAAGTATTTTTGTTTTTTGTTAAAAAAACGCACCTTTTTTCGTTAAATCATTTTTTTTGATGTGAATTTTTAGACAAAAAGACATTCACTTTTTAAACCCTTATTTTTGCCTTTTTCCAACTTCACCAAAAAAAAATATGCGAAAAATTCACATATTATTTTCTAAGAATAAATAAGAAATATCTTTTTTTGTCGTTTTTTATCATATTGGGATAAAACTTTAAATTGCTTGCAGAACACAAACAAACGTATTTATTGAAAAAATTAGAATATGTTGCAGAAATAGAAAAAATGCACGTTCAAGGACATTTTGAGTTGCAAAATCAAATAAAGAATGATTTTGTTGAATTGTGGAAAAATAGCCCAGAATTTCAAGCATTTACGCAAAGAATGAAAGAAGAAGATGAGAAAAAAAATAAATGGATAACTGATATTTTAGAAAGATTTTTTCCAAAAACGCCACAACCTCAACAAACTAAAAATAAAACAGGATTTAGATTAAACAGAAAATAAAAAATTCTAAAACACGTTTTTACAACAAAAAAATCTACTTTTGCGTTATAATACAAAAAACTTAATAAATTTTATATATGAACGCATTTAAAATAAAAGTTAAAACTGCACAACAAAAAAAACAGGTTTTAGCAAAATTAAAAGAAATTAAAGGTGTAGAAGTTGAAGAAAACCCAAATATGATTTTACCCTCAAAAAATATAAAACACAATGGCGTTTTAGATTTATTTGGTATGTGGGCTGACCGTGATATTGATGCAAAAAAACTTAGAGAAAAAGAATGGGAAAGAAAAAAATAGGAACAAGAAAAATTTTGTGTGATACAAATATTTTTATTGAAATAATCAAAGGAAATGAAACTATAAAACAGCAATTTGAAGAAGCAAAAGAACTTATTGCTATAAATCCAATTATTAAAGCTGAATTGTATGCTGGTGCAGGAAGCAAAAAAGAATTTTTAGCTTTAAAAAAGGCTTTAAAATTATATACTAATTGCTTATTGGATATAGATACTTCTAAAATATTTGAACAACTTATTGATAGCTTTGCTCAATCACATAATTTAAAATCTCCTGATGGATTGATTGCTTCTACTGCCATAGCTTATAATTTGAGGTTATGGACGCTTAATGTTTCTGATTTTGTCTTTATTGATGAAATAGAATTTTATAAACCATAAAAATAACAGTTGATTAAACCACAAAAAAAACACACTCAAAACCATTTTGAATGTGTTTTTTTTGTGGTGTAAATGCCCAAAAATAGCTAAAAATCAGAAAACTTTTGGCGTTTTTGTCAGACATTGCCAAAAAGTCATTCAAAATAGCCAAAAAATCATTTTTCCAATTTTTGGAAAAAGTCCAAAAATACAAAAAGTTGATTTTTGTAAAAAATATTACATTTTAAAATAATATAATAAATAATATTAAATATTTATAAAATAAAAATATTATTTTTATTTTATCATCAATAAATCAAAAAAATATAAATAATAAAAAAATAAAATATAATATTTAAAAATAATTATTATAAAATTAACAATAAATACAATTTAATATATTATTTTATTATGTATTAAAAATATCAAAAATAATCATTTTTATTGAAAAACATAAATGTTATTATTTTTAGCAAATGTTAAAATATTTAATTTTAATAAAAAAGTACCTCAAAACGCTCAGAACACACTTTTTTAAGAAATCACAAAAAAACCTACTTTCTCTCGGAAAAAGTAGGTTTTTTTGATGAAAATAAAAAAAGCCCTACAAACATTTTGTAAGGCTTTTTTTTGTAATTTGCTTTTTGTTTGTGTGTAATCTCCCACAAAATAAACAGCTCAAAACCTTATTTACAAATGCTTTGTTAGATTTTGAGGTTTTTTATCAGATTTTAAGCATTTTTTTTGATTGATTACAACTTTTGTTGTACTTACAAAGCAAAAGGTAAATGAATATTCAAATTATAATGTTGTTGCAATAATTCAAATAATTCATTGATATATCGCTCATAAAGTTCTTGGTGTTGTTCTACAAGCAAAGGACTATCAGCGTGTCTTTTTTTGGCTTGTTTTGCTTTTTCTATCAATGCCAACAAATCATTTATGGCAAGTTGCAAGGTGTCAAGGTCATAAATTTGTGTAGTATTCATATATTTTAAAATTATAAACCTAATTTTTTTCTAAAAAATTCAGTAATTTTTGCTTGTGTTTCTGGGTCAAGCTCAGGCACTTCTTTTTGGTTTTCAGGTTTTTCAGCTTGTTTTAGCATTTTTTGTAAAAATGCTTGTTTTTCTTCTGCTGTTTCAATGGTTTGTGTGTTTTTCATATAAAAATTAAGGTTGGTTTGTTAAAAAATCATTTTTGAGAACAATAATAAAAGAACGATAAACACTTTCAGAATTAAATGCTTCTATGTCCCTTTCTTTTGTAAATAAAACCCCATAAACTTCAAAATATTGTGAAATTTCTGCTAAATGTTTTGAGATTATCCAATGATAGACTTTTGTTTTTCGTAATTTATTGCCCAAAAAATACACAACGCTATTTGGATATTTTTTAAAAAAGTCAATTCCTATACCAAATATAGTTGCCATTATCTTTGCAAAATCGCCATTATTTGACGCAACTAAAAAATCAGGCTCCCCTGTGTTATCGTCTATATCGCCCAAAGCCATATTATACTCAAATTCATTGCTTTTTGGTTGGAAATATACGCCTTTTTTTATGATTTTGTGTTCGCTTACACTCTCAAAATAATAAGCAATCTGTTTTGTATCTGGGTTTTCACCTCCCAAAAATTCGTATTTTTCTATGTCCATTTTTATTAAAAATTATGTTTCCTATCAAAAAAATCAACCTTTTTGGGTGTAAATATCCATTTTTTTTATCTGCGTGTAAAATATTTATTTCTCCTTTGTTAATTCCAAAAGTACAGAAAAAACATCAAATTCACAAGCGAATTTACAAAATAATTCGCAAGATGACAAAACAATATTTGGCTTTATCTTCAAAAACTTAGATACTGCTTTGCTA
>JAAFIN010000080.1 GCA_013297825.1 Cytophagales bacterium | reverse complement strand
ATTCTGCCCATTTTTTGAGTGTAACAGGTGTTTTTTTATCAAAAATTTTTTCTAAGGCAATAAAAAGCTTGGTATTTTCGCTTACAGTTTGCCAAAAATTTTCGCGGTAATACGAATTATTTTTTTTGGTTTCTTCTTCATTTTCAGGCAAACCATTTAAGATTAAAATGCCTAATTCAATGCTTTGTTTAGAAAGCTGTTTGTAATTTTTGTCTTTTTCCCATTTTTTGAGTTCTTTGCTTAGTACGCTCAATCTACTTGGGTCAGTAGGATAAAGTTTAGTTGCTAAAAGTTCAGATATTTCCATAAGGAAGTTTAAAAGTTTAAAGTTTAAGGTTTAAAGTTCAATGAATTTTTTGTAATTGCCAAAATATTAAAAAAAAACCAAATTATTATGCGATAATAATTTGGAATATTAGTGAAAAATAATTGAATTGCAAAAAAAATGTTGGATTTTTCTTGAAGATTTTAAAACGCTTTAAAAAGTTTTAGAGGTGTTTTTTATAAAATTATTTTTTGAATAATATAAAATAAAGAAACACAGTTACTTATAATTTTTAATTTTTTATAAAAAATCTTCTTTTTAAGAATTTATTTTTTTTAATTTTTAATAAAATTTGTAACAATTTTATCAAAGTAAGTATTTATTTTTGTATGAAAATTTCTCAACCATTCCTTTTTAATAAAAAAATGCAAAAACTACATTCTATCATAAAAAAACTTTGTTATTTACTCCCCCTTTGGGGGCTGGGGGGCTTCCTTTGGGGGGTAGGAGGCGTATATGCCCAAGAAGTCATCACCAAAAAAGATTTGGAATACAAAGATATTTTGCTTAATAATATGATGATTCAAATGGAAGTTACATCAGCAGTTGATGATATGTATAACTTCAATTTTGAACGTGCAGAAAATCAATTTAATTGGTTCAAATCCAAATATCCTACACACCCTTTGCCTTATTTTCTTTTAGGATTAAATGAATGGTGGAAAATGATGCCCAATCCTGATATAAAAACGTATGACAAAAAATTTTTGGCATATATGGACAGCAGTATCACATTCGCAGAAAAAATATTAAAACAAAATAAAAAAGAAAAAATTAGCGAAAATGCAGAACCTTATTTTTTCTTGGCTGGTGCTTATGCTTTCAAAGCACGCTTACACGCAGAACGAGGCAATTATTCCAAAGCCATAGGCAATACCAAAAGTGCGTATTATTATTTAAAATATGATGACAAATTCAATGACCTTAGCCCTGAATTTATGTTTGGCAATGCACTTTACAACTATTATGCGGTTTGGCTCAATGAAAATTATGTGTGGTTGCGTCCTGTATTGATTTTTTTTAGAAAAGGGAACAAAGCAAAAGGTTTAGAATTATTGGATAAAGCCTCCAAAAATGCTTTTTATACACGTATAGAAGCACTTTATTTTTTGATGCGAATTTATAGATATGAAGAAGA
Source organism: Cytophagales bacterium (assembly GCA_013297825.1). Taxonomy (GTDB): domain Bacteria; phylum Bacteroidota; class Bacteroidia; order Cytophagales; family Microscillaceae; genus JAAFIN01. The sequence goes on along the minus strand of JAAFIN010000080.1, from coordinate 17,939 downwards.
AAAACCTGCTTTGGCACTTCCTACTGCACAATATTTACATCATCTTTACCCAAATAATGCGTATTTTCAACGAATGTATGCAAGTGTTCTGTATAGTATGGGCAACACCATAGAAATGGAACAACAAGCCCAAAGTATGATGCAAAAAATAGAACAAGGTTATACAGGTTATGAAGCTATATCAGGCAGATATGCCTCTTTTTATTTGGCATATTCGTATCAATGGCGACACCAAGACGAAGAAAAAGCTATACTTTATTACCAAAAAACTTGTGATTTTGCACGCCAAAGCCAGCATTATGATTCAGGATACTTTCATAGTTCGCTTACACAACTTGCACGCCTTTCACACAAAAGAGGCAATACAGCACAAGCAAAAATTTATTTTACAGAACTTCGTAAATATACCAAACGCAAGAATCCTAACAACAAAGAAGCACGAAGATATATGAAAGAAAATAGAAGATAATGGTAAATGATGAATGGTGAATGATGAATGAAACAGTCAAATACAAAACAGCCAGATTCTTTCAGAATGACATATTTTTTATTTTAAACTTTTGAACCTTAAACCTTGAACTTTTGAACCTTGAATCTTGAACTTTTTTTAGCATTTGTAAAAATTTAGCATATTTTTTGAATTTCTGTAAAAAATATATACGCAAAAAAATAAAAACTGCGTTTTGGCTATTTTTTCCTGACACCTAATTCCTGATTCTTGACACCTAATTCCTGACACCTAATTCCTAACTACTTTTTACTTGGTATAAAATAGGTTTTTTAGCATAAATTTTCATAAAAAATATGAATTAAAAGATTAAAAATGCACTTTTTTAAGAAAAATTTTTTTTAAAGAAAAAAAAATTTAATTTTGCCAAAGTTCCAAAAAATTTTATAACTTATACCAAGCAAATTTGTTGTTTTTTCTTTGTAGATTATATATTTATAAAGGTTGTTTTTATAAAAAAAATTAAAAATATGGATACCAATATCACCACAAGCACCACGTTCAAAATTCAAATCCCCTCAATGTTGGAGAATATTCATATTGTAGAGAGTTTTATTGATAATGCAAAAGAAAAACACCAGATAAATGAAGATATGTATGGAAATATTATGATTGCAGTTACTGAATCAGTTAATAATGCCATCACACACGGAAACCAACAAGATAAAAATAAAAAGGTTAATCTTATTATGGAACTTCAAAATCACAAAATTTGCTTCAAAATAGAGGACGAAGGCAATGGTTTTGATTATCAACATTTGCAAGACCCCACAGCCCCTGAAAATATATCAATGGAAGGCGGTAGAGGTGTTTTCTTAATGAAAAATCTTGCTGATGAAGTTAATTTTTATGATGAAGGACGTGGCGTGGAGTTGGTTTTTTATATAAGTTAAAAGAAGTTTAAGGTTTAAAGTTCAAAGTTTAAAAGGTTTTTTATGGAAAATTTGCATGATGTAGTGAGTTATGCGGTAAATGATTTTATTGCATGGGAACAACGCAAAGAACTTAATCTTTCGCCAAGCTATCAACGCAATGCAGTTTGGGACACAAAAGCAAAATCATATTTGATTGATACTATTTTGAGGGGTTTGGTTATTCCGCCTGTTTTTTTAAAACAAACTTTTGACATTGATAAAAAAATAACATACAAGGAGGTAGTAGATGGACAACAACGCATAAGAACAATCTTAGAATTTCAAAATAATGAATTTCAAATTTCATCAATGCACAATGATACATACCCAAATATGTATTATGATGACTTGCCTGATGAAGCTAAAACTGCTTTTTTGTCTTATAGATTTCCTGTTGAAATCATCAAAACACAAGACGAAGGTATTATTTATGATATTTTTGCAAGGCTTAATTCAAGTGGTTTGCCTCTTACAAAACAAGAATTGCGAAATGCTAAGTATAGAGGTTATTTTAAAAACCTTGCTTATAAATTGGCTAAAATGTGTAAAGATGCGTTTGTAATGCAAAAGATTTTTACAAATGAAGAACTTTCAAGAATGGATGATGTAGAATTTATTTCTAAACTACTTATTGTTTGCATAGAAAAAAATATTGTTAATATCTCAAAAAATATTATAGACAAATATTATGAAAAATATGAAAATAATTTTGAAAATGTTGAAGAAATAGAAGAAAATTTTAAATCTATTATAAATATTGTTTTAGAAGTAGAAATAGATATTAAAGATTACAAATTAAAAAATAAGCCTTTGTGGCAATCAAAAATGGGTTTTTATGATATGTTTTTGATAGTTTGTGTTATTATTTTCCAAATGGGAGAATCCAATAAAAAATTTTTGTTACCAAATACTGAACTCAAAAAAAATAATTACTTGGTTTATTTATTGGCAAAATTTAATTTGGATTATGATAATTTTAGATATCAAAAAGGATTTTATGAAAATTCAGATTTAAAAAAAATATTTGAAGAATATAAGTCTGCAAGTCTTGCTTTTACATACAACTTACAAAATGTTATAAAACGCATAAACGCAATTATACAATATCTCAATAATTCCATAACTGCATAAAAACATGATTGACAACGCACTTGTAGAGCAAGAAATCAATTATTGGAAGCCAAAAGTTTTGCAAGAACCTGATTTGTTGGAATTGGCATTTTTTAAGATTTTTGTGAAGTTTGAGGCTTTTTTGATAGATGCTTTTGTAAAATATGCGATTGGCGAACAAAATAAAATAGGATTTTCTCCACAAAAAAAACTAAATTTTACAACAGATAGCCAATTAAAAGAAGTAATAACTAATGATACAAAACTTTATTTGGAATTATCAAAAGACCGTTTAGAGAAATTATCAAAACATATTTTTGAGGATGCACAAAACCCTTTTTTAGGTGCTTTTAATGATAGCATTTTCTCTCAAAAATTTCTTAAAATGAGAATTATTAGAAATTTTATAGCACACGAAAGTCCTGAATCTAAAAATCAATACGAACAAAAAGTTTTGAAATCATATAATATTACAGAATATTTATTTTTAAAAGATTTTTTTCAAAAAAATATTTCTTTTCTAAATCAACAAAATTTACAAGAAACCAAAAGTATATTCAATGATTATATAGACTTATTATCCGCACACGCTCAAAGGATTGCAGAATTTAATATTTAAAATCTTTAACATTTATGAAAATCATATTTCCTTTTATTTTTTTTATTTTTTTTATAAATAATCTCCTCGCCCAACCACCCAAAGAAGAAAAAAATCTTACCTTAGAAAGTGATACATTGGGCAAAATAGAAGAAAAACTTGAAGCTGAAGACCTTGTGCTTAACCAAGAACTTACCCCAAAAAAACGTAAGAAAAAAGAAAAAAAACGTAGACGTGAATATCTTGGGCTAAAAACCTCTTTTACTTCCACACAAGACGAAGATAAATATGAGCTTTTTAGGGTCGTAAATATGGAACACCTCCCAAAATACAAACACCATAAAGAAATTCATTATTTTGACCTTGAAAACCAAAAAATAAAAGCAGAAGATTATTCTGCCCTTAGCAAAAAACTCAAAAAAGGACGAAAAATATATCTACTTCACGGAAATTATCAGCTTATTCGTGATGGCGAATTGCGTGCAGAAGGTTTTTATAACAAAGGTCTAAAACATGATGAATGGTTTGAATATGACAAAAAAGGCGTGTTATTAGAACGCCTCAAATATCACGAGGGTTTTCCAAAAGAAAGCAACATCACGTATTTTGATGATGCCCAAAATAAAGTAAAAGAAATAATCCCAATGGTGCATGGCAGAAAACAAGGCAAATATTATCGTTATTTTGAAAATGGTGCAATAGCAGAGGAAGGTGTTTTGGAAAATAACCACAAAATCAGAATTTGGAACGAATATTTCCCTAACAAACAACGCCAACGTCAAACTGAATATCCTACACATTGGTACGAAGAAACTAAGCCAAAACTCCTGATGGAATGGGACGAAAAAGGCAAGACTTTATTTGATGTGAATAGAGGCGGAAAACAGAATTAATTTTTTCAAAAATAAAAAAAACCTCCAAAATTTAAACCTTAAACGTTTATTTTTAGAGGTTTTTTTTGTAATGACAAAAAATTTATTGAAATTTAAGAACTTAAACTTTAAACTTTTTAAACCTCTATGAAATTATTACCATTTTTTTTATTGTTTTCTTTTGGTTTTTATCAAAATATATTAGCCCAAAATGAAAAGCCAACAAAAATAGAAGATGTAAAAATAGAAAATACACAATCCAAGCCATTAAAAACAGAATTTACATTGTCCATTGAAGGACAATTAGGCGTTTATACCAATGGAGATGCTTTTTTTGTGAATTTTGGAGGACCTGCGGTGCGTGTAAGGTACAAAAAAGTTTCTTTTGCGTGGGTTACTGCACCTACTTTGCGTTTTTGGGAAGATGCACCTCGCCCATTTATCATTCCAACCGTAGGAACAGGTTTTGAATTTACTTACAAACGTTTTGGGATTGGATTTCCATTTTTTTATAATGCAGCAAAAAATGAATGGACTCCAACTGCTGGGTTAGTTTATAAGTTTAAATAAAGGTGTCAGGAGAAAGGTATCAGGAAACAGGTGTCAGGAGAAAGATGTCGCGGAAAAATGTAATTTGTATTTTTCTGACTACTGACTACTTTCTCCTGATACCTTTTTACTAAATATTTTTAAAAAACTCTTTTATAAATTCTGAAATAATATTTGGTTCATAGCCTTTTTGCATAAGATAATTATTGATTTTTCCTTTTTGGACAAAAGGGGTTTCCTCTTTGAGTTCTTCTTGTTTTTTTTCAATAAGTTTTTTGATGGTTTGTTCATATTCGTCTTGTTCTATTTCAGCAAGACCACTATTTACACAATATTTTGACAAACCACGTTGTTGGAGTTCATATTTTATCTTGGTTTTTCCCCAATTTTTTAATCTAAATCTTCCCCTTGCAAAACTTTTGGCAAAACGTTCTTCATTGATAAAATTTTCTTGTATCAATTCCACAATAATTTCTTCCGCATCATCACCATAACATTGATATTCACGCAATTTGGTGCGAACTTCTTGCTGGGTGCGTTCTTGATAAGCACAATATTTTGATACTTTTATAAAAATTTGTTTAAGATAATTAGAAATCATTTTTTTAATGTTAAATGATAAATGTTAAATGAAACAGCCAAAATACAATGATTGATAATTAAATCAAAATAATTGTATTTTAACGTGAATTTTGGATATAAAAATAGTTTAGGAACAAGATTAAAATAACTTCGCCTTTTTATTCCCCACGTTTCACGTGGGGTTACCATTGTTAAACCCTTTCAGGGTTTTTTATAAGATGAATTTATTTTATTTCTTTTCCTTATTTAAAAAATGCCAATCAAATTTTTTAAAAATTTGTGAAGGCTTATTTTTATTTTTTATAATTCCTCAAAATATTCTTTATTTTTATCAAAAATAACCAAATTTCATTTTTTGACTTGTAGTCATTTATTAGCTAATAGTTATATTTACCAAATTATATTTTTTAAAAGTGAAATTATGACATACGAAGAATTTAAAAGTTATTGTTTTACACATTCTTGCATAAGTGAAACAGAAACTACCGTGTTGATATTAACTTTCAATTATGAAAAAGAGCGTCATTTGTTAGTATGGAATCAAATTATACGTGAGGTGTTTTCTTATGATGAGACAAATATCACAAATAAACTAAATAATTAGTTAGTTAATTAATTAAATATTTAACAGAATTTTTATAAAAAATTTATAATTATTCCTTATTATTGCATAAAAAAGGCAAAAAAATGTATAAAACCCATATTTAATTGTTTTATTTTTATTGTTTAAGGTGTAAAAAATTTGATAAATTGCAGTTAATTATGAAAATTATAGGATATCACACCTGTAGTAAAAAAGGTGATATAACAGAAATAGAAGAAAAAGGGGCTTTTTATTCTGAGCATATTGAAGAAGAACCAAATAACCACAAATTTTTAGGAAGTGGATATTATTTTTGGGATAATAATATTGGAATGGCTCATTCACACGGACAAAATGCATACAAACGAAAATATCATATTTTTAAAGCAGAATTAAATTTGGGTGAAGATGCTTTTTTGGATTTGGCTGGTAATAGAATAGATATGTTAAACTTTCAAGAAATTATAAATAAATTACGAGAAGCAAACAAAGAAGTAGAAAACTGGACTTTAGCACACTTTATTACATTTTTACAATCAAAAGCTAAATTCCCTTATCGCTCAATCAGGGCAATAGACGCAGGTAGTCATCTCAAAGATGCAGACAAGTTAAAATTTGTTGATGATAGAAATAATTTCACAAACTTGAACCCTGTTTTTATTGTTTGTTTATTGGATAAGGAAAAAGATTTAGTAATTTCATTCCAACATTTTAAAACTTTTCCACAAAACGGATAAAAAAAACTATGGATAAAAAAACTCAAATTCACGAAAATATTATGGATTTTTTAGATGATTATCTAAAAAATACATCTAAAGATATTATACAACAAGAAATGGAAGCTATTAGCAAAAAAAAGTTTCCAGGAGTTTCTGCGGTTAATTATTTTAAAATTTTTGATAGATATTCATTTGACGAACAAACTAATGAGCTTGCAACAATAGAAAAATCTATTACTCCAAATAAAAAAAATGATATTGAAATTTCTGTTGTTTTTCAAAATAATATCAATATAAATGTATATTTCTTTAAACCTGAAATGTTAAAACTTGAATTACTAAAACTTGAAAATTTGAATATAAATTTCAATGATATATCAAGTTTCAAAAAACAAAAAAAACAACTCCAATATGTTAAAGAAATTCAAAAATTATCTTAAAAAACTTGGTTTAGATTTTTATTCTCCAAAAGAGGATAAAAATATAATATTGTTTGAATTGAAAGATATGGATAAAAATGCAACAAAAGAACTAAAATGCCTTTTAAGTGTAGAGGAAAATGATAAAAGGGTTATTTTTTATAGTTTGTTGTCTTTCAATGTACCAAAAGAAAGAATGCTTACATTTGCTGAATTTATCATAAGACTAAATTCTATTATTTTTTTTGGTAATTTTGAAATGGATTTTGAAGATGGGCAAATACGTTTTAAAACAAGCTTAATTTATGAAGATTGTAAATTAACAAATGATGTGATGAAACACATCATAGATGGAAATATTACAATTACAAATATTCATTTTAATACATTTGAAGAGCTAATGAAAGAAAAAATTTCATTGAAAGATGCAATAACTAAAATAGAAAATTTGTAGTTTTTTTTGTAGTTGAATAAAAATTATTTTTGGCTATTTGAATATTCTTTTGAAATATTCAAATAGCTATTTTATTTAAAATTCCAAAATATTCTTTATTTTTATTAAAAATAACCAAATTTCATTTTTTGACTTGTAGTCATTTATTAGCCAATAGTTATATTTACCAAATTATATTTTTTTTGAAAAAAAAATATTTTCTTTGCAAAGTTTTTTTGAGGGTTTATTATTTGTATAAATTTTAAAACCTTTGAACTCTTTGAACTTTTTAAACTTTATCAATATAATGTATAACGCTTGCATTACAGGTTTGGGTTTTTATGTGCCTGACACCATTGTTACAAATCACGATTTAGAAAAATTAATGGACACCAATGATGATTGGATTACAGAAAGGTCAGGCATCAAACAAAGACGTTTTTTTACAGAAGGTAAGGACACCGTAGCCTCAATGGGTGCAAGAGCCTCAGAAATCGCATTGCAAAGAGCAGGTTTAACCGCACAAGATATAGATTTTATTATTTTTGCAACATTAAGCCCTGATTATTATTTTCCTGGCTCTGGGGTTTTATTGCAAAGAGAATTGCCATTTCGCAATATTGGAGCATTGGACGTAAGAACACAATGCACAGGATTTATTTATGCACTTTCCATTGCTGACCAATTCATAAAATCAGGAATGTACCAAAATATTTTGGTGGTTGGCTCTGAAATTCAATCTAATATTTTAGAATGTAGCACACGCAACCGTGATTTTGCGGTACTTTTTGGCGATGGTGCTGGTGCTGTTGTGGTGCAACGTGCCAAAGAAGGCGACACAAGCAGAATTTTATCCACACATTTACATTCAGAAGGCAAATATGCAGAAGATTTGATATTAGAACACCCAAGTAGCAGAATAAAAAATCGCCACGACCCCAATATTATTGCAGAAGGCAGACATCTTCCTTTTATGCGTGGCAATGCAGTATTTAAGCACGCAGTAACACGTTTTCCAGAGGCAATTATGGAAGCATTAGATGCTAATAAACTTCAAATTTCAGATATTGATATGCTTGTGCCTCATCAGGCTAATCTTCGTATTTCAAAAGCAGTTCAAGAGAAATTAGGTCTGCCTGACGAAAAAGTGTATAATAACATAGACCGTTATGGCAATACCACCGCAGCAACTATTCCAATTGCTCTTACAGAACTTTGGGAAATGGACAAACTCAAAAAAGGTGATTTGGTGTGCCTTGCAGCGTTTGGAAGTGGTTTTACGTGGGCATCTGCGTTGATTAGGTGGTAAAATATAAAAGGGGGAAAGGTGTAAGGGAAAAGTACAAAACAGCCAAATTGCTACGTAATGGCATAAGGCTGTTGGCTGTTCCATTCATAATTCATCATTATTTTAAATTAGCCTATAATTTTTATATTCTCCTATACGATAACCTATATTTCGTTCAAACCAATCTAAAAATTTTTCTTTAAAATCTTTAAAATTTTTTACGTGTAAAGGGTGTTCAAATATCCAATCTTCATTTTTCACCCTTTCTTCCATAATATTTGGGTGTGTTCCTTCAAATAATGCAAGCGAATCAATGCCTTCATAACTAAATTTTGCATCACTTGGAATATCATTTTGATACCAAAGTCTGTGAAAACTACGAATTTTTGCAAGCTGATTTTGGGGTGATTTTACCCAACCATAATGATAAATGTGTGCATTTGCTTTTTTTACCCTAAGTTTTTTATTGGGCTTTATCCTAAATCCTTGTGCATCTTTGTACGAAAAAACCCCAATGTTTGGGCGTACAACACGTATTTCGTGCCTATACCAACGCCTTGTATCGCCTACATATTTGTAAGACCCATAAAAATGAATGTAATCAAATAAAAGTCCTTCTACTTTTGGTGTATCTTTCCATTTGAGCATTGCATTTTTGATGTTTTCTAAATCTTTTTCATGAACAACTTCGTCGCCCTGTAAATAAAACGCCCAATCACTGTCTTTGGCTATTTCTGTAAGTGCTTTGTCAGTTTCTATCGCAAGCACTCTGCCACCTTCACGCAGAGAATCGTCCCAAATTGAATGAATTATTTTGATTTTTTGGGAATTTATGCGTTCTATAAGTCCCAAAGTATCATCTGTTGAATTGCCTACCACCACAATATACTCATCACACAAAGGCAAAATGGATTTTATGGATTCTACTATTGGATAATCGTATTGTATAGCGTTGCGAATAAATGTAAATGCTGATACTTTCATTAATTAGGAATTAAGAATTAGGAATTAGGAATGAATTAAAAACAAAATGTATAATTTTAAAAATAAACATAAATGCCTATATTATACATATTATTGCAATTTTTATGTAAAGCACAGGCATTTATGCCTGTGAAACGCATTAAAATTTATACATTCCTTACAGTTGTTTTTATTTAATTATGCAAATTTTATTTTAATTATTCTAAAAACAAAATCCTACCAAAAAATCCTGTTTAATTCTGAAAATTCTGCAAATCCTGGTTTTATTTTGGCTGTTTAATTTACCATTCACCATTTACCATTCACCATTATCACGCAATCCTTCTTATCAACAACACACTATGGTCATCAAAGGCTCGTGTTCCGTGTTGAAAATCTTGAACGCTATTTTTGATAGTGTCTAATAATTCACTTAAAGGCAAATATGCGTAAGTTTCAACCAATCTTTTTAGTCTTTCCTCCCCAAAATCTTCGCCAAATTCATTTCTTGCATCAGAAATGCCATCAGTATAAAGTGCCATTAGGTGGTTTTTGCCATATACAAAAGTTTCTTTGCTCATAAAATTGCTGTATTTTTGCTTTCTCACAATACCCAAACCCATTCCGCCCTCACTCAAATACCTTGCTTTTTGGTCGCTTTGGGTGTAATAAAGCGTTGGACAATGCCCTGCGCGTGCAATCTCAACCTGATGTGTTTCGGTGTCAATCGTTACCAATGTAGCAGTAATAAAAGAGCTTTTTTCCAAACAATTTGCAAGTGCAGTATTTGCATAATCAAAAAAATCGCCTGCTGTCAAATTCATTTGTGCCAATACCTGAAAAATTCCTTTCATCTGTGCCATATGAAATGCTGCATTTGTGCCTTTGCCTGAAACATCAGCTATCAAAATAACCAGTTTTTGGGCAATATAATACACATCATAATAATCACCGCCAACCTCATAAGCAGAGGAAGAATATGCCACGATTTCGTATTGTGGGTTAAGATTTAATTTTTTTGGCAAAAGACTTTCCTGAATACGTTGTGCAATGTGAAGCTCACTTTTGTACCTTTCTGATTCAATCGTTTGTTCCAAAAGCCTAAAATTTTCAATAGAAATACTTGCTTGTTTTGCAAAAGTACGTATAATTTCCTTTTTATCATTATCAAATCCATTAGGTTCTTGTTTTAATAACACCAAATGCCCCAAAGATTTTTGGTTGCTGTTCAAAGGTGCGTACAACATAGATTGATAACCCCAAGTTGATAAAATACTTGGTTCGTCAGATGCACCAAAAGTATTTTGGACAATATTACGCCTGCGATTGGTACGAATATATTTGCGAAATATCTCCACCATTTCGTCCTCCAAATTATGCACATTTTGAACTTTTGGGGTTTGGTGGGTTTTGTCCCTAATTTCCAACCAGCCCGCTTTTGCTTGTGTGGATTTTATGGCATTTTCAAATAAAATTTTATAAATATAATCTTCTTTTTCTTCCAATTCTAAGGATTTTGTAAGATTTTGAAAACTCATAACTTCCTCTAATTTTTGTTCGAAAACCGAGCTTGTAGGAAGATTAAACAAAATTACCAACAACGAAAAACCTGCATAAAAAAACACAAAACCAAACATACTTAACACATATACGCTGTGCATTAGGTCAGTTGTAAAATGTTGAATGTCTGAATGTGCAATTACGGTATAAAAAAAATATGCAGAATACAGGATAATAAACAACAAAAATACAATGCTTTGCCATTTTTCTTTTGCATTTAAGTACGCAATCCATTTGAGGTGAATTGACATATAAAATGCCATCAAAACCAACAACAAACACGTAACTGTAAAAGGGATATGATTAAATCCAAATTCAAAAAAATTGAACAAAAGACTTACCAAAAGCGAATACTCATAAATGTACCAAAGGCGTTTGATGTAATGACCTTGTTGGTGTTGCACCATTTTTTTCCAATAAAAAAAAACGTGATGCAAAAAAATCATTACCAAAATAATATTCAAATGATACAAAAAATCAATAATTCTGGAGATAAATGTGGTTACATTAGGTTCTTCTATAAAATGCAAAATTACCTGTAAGCCCAACGAAAGCACCACACACAACGACCCTGAATAAAAAAGCCTTATGAGCAAATTTATTGGGTTAAAATCCTTGATATTTTCGGTATTCTCATTAAAATAAAAAAACACCACCAACAAAAAAACATTTAATACAAGCCCTTTCGCATAAAAATAGGTGTTAAAAACTTCTGCATCGTGAAACCCAAAAAATGCAATAAACCTAATAGTCAGCAACAACGCCCAACTTATCAAATTTACATACAAGAAAATATTTAAAACATTTTTGGGGGAAAGCATTTTTTTTAATGGTAAATGGTAAATGTTGAATGGTAAATGAAACAGCCAAATACAATGTTAAATGATAAATTATGAATGTTAAATGATAAATGAAACAGCCAAATACAATGTTAAATGATGAATGAAAACAGCCAAATGCAATGTTAAATGATGAATGTTAAATGATAAATGAAACAGCCAAATACAATGTTAAATGATGAATGTTAAATGATGAATGAAAAGAGCCAAATATAATGATGAATTTAATTATAGGTTAAGAATGAAAAAATTTAAAATAAAATATAATAAAAGGCTGTTGGCTGTTTCATTTATCATTCAACATTTATCATTCAACATTAATAATAAAAGGCTGTTGGCTGTTTCATTTACAATTCACCATTTACCATTATTTCTTCTCCTCATCTTCATCATCATCAACCACCACCACATTCACGATATCAGGTACAATAAGAGCAGTAGGAAATATTTTTTTGAGGCGTTTCCAATAAGGATATGCTTCATTTTCAGTCAAAAAATCACCAGATTTTACCCTGTAAGTTGGGGTTCTGTATTCCAAATAAGGTGTAAGATTAGGAAAAAGTCCATAAGAACGCTCTCTGATTTTTTGGGCTTCTTCTACGCTTCTACCTCTGTATATTTGTACACGCCAACCGTCCACAGTTTGTTTTCCTGTTTTTCTGGTTTCCACAATTGGAACATAATCCCATATTCTGTTAATCTCTTGTGTGATGTCCAAGCGTGGGCGTGCAGTGCTATCTAATGCAGGCAAAGTACGCAATAGCCAAGTTCCTTCTACATTGGAAGGGGAGAAGGTATAAGAAAAATTAGGACGATAACTTTTGAAATCTTCTAAAAGAATTTCATTTTTATTTTGGGCAAATGTAGTTGTGGTAATAAAAAAAAACAAAAACAAAGCCCCCCAACCCCCAAAGGGGGAGGAAATACAAAAAACCTGTTTTTTTAATTCAGAACAAGATTTTAGAAAATGATTGTTTAAAAAATATTTTTGTAAAGTGTGTTTCATATTCATAAAATTAAATAAAAACATTGTATAAAATTTATGCAAAAAAAGGATATTTTTTTAAAAAAAATAAGAAAAATACAAAAATTTTTGAAAAATATACTACTTTTGTGTAAATATATAACAATAATTTATATCATTGGTTTTTTTGCATAAAATTTAAAAATATTTAAAAACATTTAAAAAAATATGAATTCCAATACTTTTATAGAAGGTTTGTATTATTTTCCTGATTTTCTTTCTAATGAAGAACACGATTTTTTGCTTCAATCTGTGGATAATGCTATTTGGCAGTCAGATTTAAAACGCAGAGTACAACAATATGGCTATAAATATGATTACAAAAAAAGAGGTGTAGATTTATCTATGAAAATAGATGATTTGCCTATTTGGACAAATATTATTTTGGAAAAATTAAAAAAAATTCCTGAAAATATTTTTTCTGATAATGAAATTACATTTGACCAACTTATCATCAATGAATATGAAGCAGGGCAGGGAATTGCTTCACACATTGATTGTGAGCCTTGTTTTGAGGATAATATTATTTCGGTAAGTTTAGGCGGAACGTGTTTAATGGATTTTTCACCCAAAAAACAAAAAAATAATATGTATCCAAATGATGTAAATTTAGAGGAAAAAAATATAAATCATTCGTTGTTACTTTTGCCCAAAAGTATACTTGTTATGCAAGGCGAGGCAAGGTATGACTGGCTTCATGGCATAAAACCTAAGAAAAATGATGAATATTTAGGAAATATTTTTCCACGTACAAGGCGAGTTTCTTTGACATTTAGAAAGGTTATTTTATCTTAAAAAACGTTTTTAAATAAATTTTATAATAACATTAAAAAACTTAATTTTTTTCTTAAATCATATCAAACACCAATTTAATATTTTTTTGACTGCGTTGATGTTTTACACACGCATTCCTGCACCTTACGCACCGCCTTACAGCCCTGAAATGCTCAACAAAGCCACAAGATATTTTCCGTTGATTGGCTGGCTTGTAGGAGGAATTTGTGGCATTATATTTTTTTTATTTTCCTTTTTGTTCAATGCCCAAATCGCCATTTTGGGCAGTATGATAATAGGAATTTTGGTAACAGGAGCATTCCACGAAGATGGTTTTGCTGATGTGTGTGATGGTTTTGGCGGTGGTTGGACGAAAGACCGTATTTTAGATATTATGAAAGATTCACGTGTAGGTGCTTATGGTGCGATAGGCGTGGGAATGTTGTTTTTATTAAAATTTTTTGCAATAAATAGTTTATTAAAACAAAATATTATAATAAATAATCAAATAAATAACATAGAAAATTATGTATTTTTTGCAAAAATTGCATTTATGATATTAGTTACTCATTCATTAAGCAGATGGGGCGTTGTGAATATTATTTTTATGCACGAATACGCAAGGGCAGACCTTCAAGCGAAAGCAAAACCATTGGCAACCAAAATTAAAACAAAAGATTATTTGGTTGCTACAATTTTTGGATTGTTACCTGTGGGATTATATATGTGTATTTATTTTACAATTTTTCCAATTTTTATTGTGATTTTTATTTGGCTACACCAATATTATTGGGGAAATTATTTCAAAAAACATTTACAGGGATATACAGGAGATTGTTTGGGTGCTACGCAACAAATGGGCGAAGTGTGGATTTATATTTGGCTTGGAAGTGTAATATCAAATTTTTGTTAAATATAATAGTAGTCAGGAATCAGTAGTCAGGAAGCCCCCTAACCCCCAAAGGGGGAATATTATCAGGTGTCAGGAGTGAGTAAAAGGCAAAAACAGCCAAAAATATGACTGTTATTTTCTTTGATAAAAATTATTTTGTGAAAGCATTATAAAAAATTATAAAAAATATTTTTCCAAATAAAATTTTGTTTAATTTTGCAAAGTTTTCAAAAAATAATCTATAAAAATTAGTAATAAAATGGTATTTTTAACTGATACCTGATTACTGACCACTTTTTCCTATTTTTCAAAAATGTTTATTTCGCATCTTTCTCGTTATATTCCTGAAAATATTGTTCCAAATGCACATTTTACGCAAATAAATGGACTTACAGATGAATGGATTTTGTCCCGCACAGGAATCCAAGAAAGACGAAAAGCTAATCTCAAAGAAAATACAAACCTTTTGGCAATTCAAGCAGTACGCAAAGGTTTAGAAAATTTGCCTTTTCCCAAAGAAAAAATTGACCTGATTGTGGGCGGAACTTATACGCCTTATGACACAATTCACACGTTGGCACACGCTATCCAATATGACCTTAATATTTCAGATATTCCTGTGATTTCGGTTTCTACTGCTTGCTCTACTTTTGTGAATGCAATGGAAATCGTGCAGGGATATTTTGCGATGAACAAGGCAAATTTTGCCTTAGTTGTGGTAGCTGACCACAATACCGCTTACAGTAATGACCTTGACACCGTAGGCGGACACCTTTGGGGTGATGGTGCGAGTGCTTTTTTTGTGAGCAAAACACGCCAAACAGAGCAGGATTGGGAAGTAATGGACATCATAACCGCAGGTGCTGGCAATGTAGGAAAGGCAAATGAAGGCGTTTTTTTAAGACCTACACAAGAGGGTTTTGTGATGAAATACGGAAAAGATGTATTCTTAAATGCTTGTCAATATATGACAAAAGTAACACAAGATATTTTAAAACGTAATAATCTTAGCCTAAACGACCTTTCGTATTTTGTGCCACATCAAGCTAATCTTCGCATTACCAAAAATGTTGCTCAACAACTTGAATTACCAGAAGAAAAAGCACTTTCTAATATCCAATATTTGGGCAATACAGGTTGTGCAGGTTGTGCGATTGCATTGGACGAAAATAAACATCTTTTTAAAAAAGGGGATAATATCGTTGTAGCAGTATTTGGTGGTGGATATTCGTATGGTGCAATGTTGGTGAAGGTTTAAAGAAGCTCCTAAGGAACAAGATTAAAATAACTTCGCATTTTTATTCCCTACGTTTCACGTGAGGTTACTATTGTTAAACCCTTTCAGGGTTTTATAAGATGAATTTATTTAATTCCTTTTCCTAAGGGAGGAATTTTTTTTTATTTTTTTGAAAAATAAATTAGAATTTTTAGATTTACAGGAAATATGTGTAAGTTGCGTGTGTTTATTAGTTGTTGGTAATGCAAAAAAAAGTTATAGAAATATGCCAAATTATTATGATATTTATGGATTTTCAGAGCAACGAGATAGAAAGACTATTGAAACATTTTTAAGCTATTTCTCATATATAGAAGATAATGAAAATATAGAAAAACAGGAAATCGTGGTTTATAAAAATGAAAAATATAATACAGAAGAAACTTGGACACAAATTACTACCTTGACAGAAGTAATAGATTTTGGGCTTCAAAATCAAAATTTTGGTTTTTCATTTTACATTGGTGAAAATTTGAAACAAGAGATAAATCATATTATTTTAACATTTACTTTTGACGGAAAAATAATCTTTGGAATATCTGTGCAAAAAGATAGAAAAGCAAATAATGGAAAATTAATTGATAATTATGATAAAGCTCTTGAAATAGAGAAAATAATGGTAGAGCTGACAAACTCAATAAAAACCTCTATACAATTTGAATATCCACCATCAAGTGATGAGGAAGAATTTGATAGAGATATTGAAATATGGAGAAATTTCAATAAGGAAAAACAAAATAAGGAATAAGATTAAAATAATTTCATCTTTTTTATTGGGGATTTAAGCACGCAGATAACGCGGATTAGGCGGATAATCACAGATTTTTTTTGTTTTTTGTATTTAAAAATCCGTTTTAATATATAAAATCTGCGTTATCTGCGTGCCAAAATCACAGTTTTGTATTTAAAATCCGTTTTAATATATAAAATCCGCGTTATCCGCGTGCCAAAAAGATAACATTATTTTATTTTCATTCCTAAGAGAGTTTTTTTAGGTTCTCTGACAATTTTTATGGAATGCGTTAAATTTTAATATAGAATATTGATAATCAAACCTATAAGGTTTTTAAAAACCTTATAGGTTTATAACTCTACAAAAATTGTCAGACAACCATTTTTTATTCTGTGTCAATGAAAAAAAATCATTAATGAAAAAAAATCATTTTATAGTTTAAGCCTAAACCTCTAAGACTCTAAAAAAAAATGTAGTTTTGAAATCCAACCTTTAACCCAAAAAATTATTGACAATATGACATTCTCATTTAAAATTGAAGATGATGTTTTTTATCAAAAAGGCATCAATAAAGGTGTTCAAAAAAAAGAAGAACAAACTATTTTAAACGCCTATAAAAAAGGTAAAAAAATCCATGAGATTGCTGAATTTCTGGATTTGGATATTGATTTTGTGAAGAATATTATTGAACAAAACGAACAAAAATAGCTTTATGATTTAAAAACTACTTTCATAGAGTAAAAATAGTTTTTTTAGTTTAAATAAAGTTTGTAGCGTTCAGCATTTTTATAAAAAAATAAATTAAATATTTTATTTTTATAAAAAAAATTGTAATTTTATACCAAAAAAATACGTAATAAGAAATAAAAAAAGTAAAAATAAAAAAAAGTATTTTTTTTAATAAAAATTTTTCCTTAAAAAACATTATGAACTTTGAATTTTTATATCCTTTTGCGTGGATAGCAGGGGCATTGTCTATTGTCTGGCTATTTTATCGTGCATCTGCCCAAATGAGCAAAGGCGTTGCTTTTTTAAGTTTTTTGGGTTCGTGTTTATTCTATTCATTCACACTATATTTTACCCAATTTGGAGCATATTACAAATTTTTGTTTATGCTTCCACGTGATTTGTTGGGCTGGGTGCTTATTTTTATACTTTCCAATCGCATAAAACACACAAAAGGCTTTTTTTGGACTGCAATGAGTGTAGGAGCAGGTGGGTATTTCGTTTATACCCAAACAATATTTGGTGTTCCTTTTTCTAAAATTTTACCTGATTTTTTTAAGGAAAAAAAAGAAATTAT
>JAAFIN010000008.1 GCA_013297825.1 Cytophagales bacterium | reverse complement strand
TTATGGATTTATCAGATTTTTTATATCACTAATGATTTTATTAGCAATATTTTCAGCAATGTTGATAGCTTCAGCTTCTGCATAAATGCGAATAATTGGCTCTGTATTGGATTTGCGAAGATGTACCCAAGCCTTATCAAATTCTATTTTTATGCCATCAATATTGTTAGTAGGTTGATTTTTGTATTTTTCTTCAATTTTCACCAAAATATCATCTACATCAATCTCAGGTGTAAGTGAAATTTTATTTTTTGAAATTACATATTTTGGATAACTTCCTCTAAGCATTGAGGCAGTTTTACCTGATTTTGCCAAATGTGTCAAAAACAACGCCACACCCACCAACGCATCACGTCCATAATGCAATTCAGGATAAATTACACCACCATTGCCTTCACCACCTATTACTGCGTTAATTTCTTTCATTTTCTCCACCACATTTACCTCACCAACTGCAGATGCTTCATAACGTTGTCCTGCTTGGTGCGTAACATCACGCAATGCCTGTGTGGAAGAAAGATTAGAAACTGTAGCACCTTTTTGGTGTTGTAAAACATAATCCGCAATTGCAACAAGCGTGTATTCTTCGCCAAACATTGTAGCATCTTCACACAAAAAACACAATCTATCCACATCTGGGTCGGTAACAATGCCCAAATCATAAGATTTTTTTTGCATTTCTCTTGCAATATCAGTAAGATTTTCAGGAAGCGGTTCAGGATTGTGTGGGAAATGTCCTGTTGGTTCGCAATACATTTCATTCACAAACTGCACACCCAAAGCACGCAACAAACGAGGCAATGTAATACCTCCTGTTGAATTAACACAATCCAATACCACTTTAAAACCACGATTACGGATTGCCTCTACATCAACCAAAGGCAACGCTAATATTGCTTCAATGTGTCGTTCAATGTATCTTTCACCATCTTCACGAAAATATCCACCTAATTTTTTATTTTCTACAAAAGTAAAATCGCCTTTTTCAGCAAATTCTAATACTTTTTGGCTATCTTCTGCACTAAGAAATTCGCCTTTTTCATTCAAAAGTTTTAAAGCGTTCCATTGTGCAGGATTGTGGCTTGCAGTAATGATAATACCACCGTGTGCTTTGGCAAATCCTACCGACATTTCCACCGTTGGGGTTGTAGAAAGCCCCAAATCTATCACAGCCATTCCCATACTTTGCAAGGTAGAAGCAACCAATGAAGCTACGATTTCGCCAGAAATGCGTGCATCACGTCCTATTACAATGCTAATAGGCTCGTATAATTCCTTGTTGCGTTCTTGGATAAGTTGGGCATATCCAGCAGTAAATTTTACAATGTCCAAAGGTGTAAGACTGTCGCCTTGTTTTCCACCAATAGTTCCACGTATGCCAGAGATTGATTTGATGAGTGTCATTATAGAAAAAATTTGTTTTTATAATTTTTTGCTAAAATAGGTGTTTTTTTGTTTTAATTTATTATTTTTTGTAAGTTTTTAACAAAGTAATTTGATTTTTCTTTAAAACATACAAATTCATTAAAAAATGCAGTTTTTTGAAAACTTATTCAAAAATTTTAAATTTAATTTTTAAACTTTAGGGTTTTTAAAATAAAATCTAAAAATTGATAAAAAACATCAAAACTTCACGAAAAAAGAAAAAAAATCTGTGAAAATCTGTGTTATCTGCGTGCCAAAAAGATGACATTATTTTGTTTTCGTTCCTAAAACAAATATTTTTTTATACGTTTTTATAGTTATTTGCGTACTATTTTTTGTGTGGAAGACTTGGACTAAATAAGTTTTTCAGAAAAAAAATCAATTTTTTTTATATTTCTTTAAAACCTCAAATCATAAACTTTAAACTAAATTTTCTTTTGTGGGGTTAAATAATTTCTTAAACTTTTTAAACATTTTCTTAGAAAAATACAATTTACATTTTTTTAATTTTTTAAAATAAAAAAATACTCTGCACGCATAATTTTCTTAGAAAAATACAATTTTATACCTTAAAAATATTAAATTGAAAAGTTTTTTGAAAAAAAATCACAATTTTTTACAAAAAAATTTGGAAGGAAAAATAGATTTTGATTACGTTTGCATAAAATTTATAAACAAGTAAAATATTTAAAAAATCCAAATTATAAAATTCCCCAATTTTTATGAAAAATACAAAAACCAAAAACACCGAAAACCAAGAGCAAGAAACTATCACAGTAGAAACTGTTACTGCTGAAACTACCACAGAAAATACTGAAAACACCACAGAAGCAACTGCTGAAAATACAGAAAATACTAAAAAAACTGTATTAGAAACGCTTTTGGACACACAAAAACAACTTGTAGAAATGGTAGTGGACAATACCAAAAATTTTGTGAATGGTATTCAACCAACTGAAACTATCCAAAAAACTCGTGAAAATATCAATGAGTGGCTTGAAAAACAACAAGGTAATTTGGAAACACTTTCAAGTGAAATCAAAAAAAGAATTGCTTTTGAAAAAGCACCTGAAACTGTTAAACAAGTGATTGAAGCTCAAGAATCTTTGGGTAAAGAATGGTTTGAGGCACTTCGCACTACTTTGAAAGTAGAAAATTTGGAAGGTCTGAAAGGTATTCTTAATGCAAATGTTGATAAATTGCGTGAAAATGTGAAAGAAGTTACAAGCAACATTCGTGAAAATATCACCAACCCAACCAAAATTAACATATCTGATATGTTTAGTGTAGAATTTGCTAAAAATACTACCACAAAATGGATTGAAATGTTGAAACCAGCGAAGTAATTAGGAATTATAAATTAGGAATTAAGAATTTTAAAAATTCTAATAATTTGTAATTTATAAAATTGAAATAAGCTAAAAAAATAAAAAAAGGTTTTGATAAGCAATTATCAAAACCTTTTTTTCTAAAAAATGCAATATTTTATTTGGCTGTTTCATTTATCATTTTTCATTGTACTTGGCTGTTTCATTTACCATTCACAATTTACCATTCACAATTATTTTATCTGTCCCAACTATAATAATTGCGTGATTTGCGAAAATGTTTGCTCATATTAACCCAAAAAGCAAGTATCAAATAAACCAAAATAGGAGAACCTAAGCCCAAAAAAGACACATAAATAAAAAATAATCGTATGCTACTTGCAGAAACACGCATTTTGTCGCCCAGCCACGAACACACCCCAAAGGCAGATTTTTCAAAAAAATTTTGTACTAATTTCATATAATTTTGTATTGTTTTGCTCAATAATTTAAAGTAAAAAAATGAAAATAAAAAAAGTATAATTTTTTTATTTGTAATAAAACATACGAAGTTAGGACTTTTTTTACTTTTTTCTAAATTCTTTCAAAAAAAAAAGGTTTTTTTTTCAATTTTTAAAAATAATGTGTTAAAATTGCACCAAAAAATAGATATATTGTATTAAAACATAATTTAAAAAACCACATTTATTTTCAAATGAAAAGCAAAATTGCGTTAGGTATCCTGCTTGGTGCAGGAATGTTTGCATCATGCAAAGACCCGCTTTCAGAAATGACAAAACTCGCCAAAGAACAACAGATGACTGTTGACCCAAATCCTTTGGAAATACATGGCAGAGGCGATAAAGTTGATTTCAAACTTTCAGGTAAATTGCCTATCAAAATGATGAAAAAAGGTACTTCTTACACTCTTGAATTGTATTATGTACCAGGCAATATTGACAATATGGCTGATATGGATCCTAATGCCCTTACACAAGGACAACGTGTAGGTGCTTATGAGGCAAAAGGTGACGAATATGTAACTAAAAAAGAAGACGTAGCAGTAAATAAAGAATTTAATATGGGTTACCAAGATAAATTCAAAGAAGGCGGTCTTTTCTTAAAAGGTATTGCAACAAAATTGGGTTCTAAACCAAAATCAAAAGAATTTGGCCCTGTACGTCTTAAAGACAAAGATGGTAAATTTGTAAAAGGTATTGCTACTACGGTTCTTTTGGTAAAAAGCCCTGTAAGTGGTGTAAATCCTACCACTTCTGAATCTCCTTTTGCGTCTTTTGACCACAATTATAGCGCCCCAAAAGATGATGTTTTGGAAGTAGGTGTTAATTTTGAAAGAGGTAGTTTTATGCTTAGTCCTAATACAGGCAACAACAAAGCTGTAATGGAAACTATCACAGAACTTTTCAAAGAAACAAAAGTACCAGCTTTTGAAGCACAAGGTACAAGCTCCCACTCTCCAGAAGGTACAGAAGCTGTGAATACAGGTCTTGCTGAAAAACGTGCAATGGCATTGCAAATGCAATTCAAAACAATGTTGGAGAAATTCAAATACAAAAAAGACGAAATTGCAGAATACAAATTCAATTTCTCTAAAAAAGTAATGGGCGAAACTATCCCAGAATTTAATGACCTTGTTGATGCAAGTGCATTGTCTGCTGGTGATAAAGCTGACGCAAAATCTACTTTGGGTGGTGATGGTGATTTCACTGAAAAAGAACTTAAATTGCAAAAAAAATCATACTACAAAGCATTGATGGACGAAGTTTATCCTAAAATGCGTTATGCAAAAACAGGTATCAAAAAACCTGGTGTTGCAAAATCTGTAGCTGAAATGTCAGCCCTTACCAAACAAATTAGAGATGGTAAAGCAAAAGGTGATGCACTCACAGAAGCAGAATATCTTTATGCAGCTTCTCAAACTTCTGACCTTGATGAAAGAGCTGAAATCCTAATGACCGCCCAAAAAACATACGATACTTACAAAGTAAATAACAATCTTGGTTCTACTTTGTTGGATATTACTCTGTTCAAAAAAAGCAACGCAAAACTTGATGATGCTATCAAATACCTTGAAGCAGGTATGGGCAAACAAGAAACAGGTGAAGGTGCTTATAACCTTGCAATGGCGTATTCTATCAAAGGCGACAACGCTAAAATGGAAGAATATTTGAAAAAAGCATCTAATCTTGGAAGTACCAATCCAGCAGTTTCTAAACTTATCAATGGTGCAAAAGGTTATCTTGCTATCAAAGACGCTCAAAAACGCAATGATGGTAAATATCGTGAAGCAGTTGATTTCTTAAATAATGCTCCTCAAAGCAATCCTAACCTCTTTAACAAAGGTTTGGCTACTTTGATGCAAGGTATCAACTATGACGAAGCAATCGCTAACTTCAATTCTGCAAGCCAAAAAAATCCAAAAGATGCGATTACTTTCTATGCTCTTGCAGTGGCTTATGCACGCAAAGGACAAGAAGCTGACGCAGGAAAAGCACTTAAACAAGCTGTAGAACTTGATAACACCCTTAAAGGAAAAGCTATCAAAGATGTAGAATTTGAAAAAGTGAAAAATGGTGCAACTTTCAAAGATGCTATTAAATAATGGTAAATTGTAAATGGTAAATGTTGAATTAAACAACCAAAATTCAATGTTGAATGGTAAATTAAACAGCCAAATACATTTATTTGTAAAATAAAAAAAACCTTTATTCTTGATGGAATAAAGGTTTTTTTTGTGCTTAACATCTTAAAAAATAAAAAAAATTAAAAATCCATAATTCTTAACTATTTTTGCAAAAAAATAATAAATTCCAAAAAAAACTACATGACAAAAGTTGCACTTATTACAGGCGTAACGGGACAAGATGGTGCGTATCTTGCCCAATTTTTATTGGACAAAGGTTATATGGTGCATGGCATCAAACGCAGAAGTTCATTATTCAATACTGACCGCATTGATAACCTTTATCAAGACCCACACGAAACAAATATTCGTTTCAAATTGCATTATGGTGATTTGACAGATTCTACTAATCTCATTCGTATTATTCAAGAAGTTCAACCTGACGAAATCTATAATCTTGGGGCAATGTCCCACGTGAGGGTAAGTTTTGACACACCTGAATATACTGCCAATGCTGACGGAATAGGCACATTGCGTATTTTGGAGGCAATTCGCATATTAGGTTTGGAGAAAAAAACAAAATTTTATCAAGCCTCTACCTCTGAATTGTATGGTCTTGTGCAGGCAGTTCCACAAAGCGAAACTACGCCATTTTATCCTCGCTCGCCTTATGCAGTAGCCAAATTGTATGCGTATTGGATTACGGTTAATTATCGTGAGGCTTATGGAATGTTTGCTTGTAATGGTATTTTATTTAACCACGAAAGCCCGCTTAGAGGCGAAACATTCGTAACACGCAAGATTACAAGAGCAGTTTCACGCATTGCGTTGGGTATGCAAGACAAACTTTTTTTGGGAAATCTTGATGCAAAAAGAGATTGGGGACACGCTAAGGATTATGTAGTGGCTCAATGGTTGATGTTACAACAAGAAAAACCAGAGGATTTTGTGATTGCAACAGGCATTACGACTACTGTAAGGGATTTTGTGGTGCTTGCTTTCAAAGAAATTGGGGTTACTTTGCGTTTTGAGGGTGAAGGTGATAACCAATGCCAAAAGGCAAAGGACGCACCATTTCAGATTTTTTGAAGTCGTTAGCAATATCTTGTTGCCAATAATTTCCAAACAATGGAATTGGGCCTGCATACGCACCAAACAATGTGATATCCCATTTACCATTTTTCACATTGCGATAGTGCATACCTGAATCATCTTGCAACAAATAAGTAGTTTTATTCAAAATAATATCACGAATTACAAAGAAATATTCTTTGTACATTAAATAAGATGCAGATTTCAAATAAGTAGTTTTCATTGGGAGATTTTCAATAAAACTTTTCAAATCTTTGCGTTGATTTAAACCACCTTTTCCTTCGTAAGCATCATTTGAAAGATTTACACTAAAATAATATAATGTTTTTCTTTCTTCTGGTTTGTCAGCACGTTGATAAGCAATTTTATTACCATAATAAGTTGCTTTATCACCTTTAAAACCTTCCGCAGGTACGATTTTACCTTCTGCATTGATAGCTACTTTTTCAAAATGAAGTACTTTGTGATTGGTGCGAGCCATAAATGTAAGAATTACAGGCAAAGTGCCATCTACAGTAGGGGTTGCTCTACCTGTTAAATCCACTTGCATATGCAAGGTTTGGAAAAAACTATATGCCAACACACTTGCCAATGACCTTTGAATACCATTTGCACCAAAAAAAGCAGGTTTTGAAACTTTATCAAAATCAGGTAATGACCCAATAGGCTCAAGTCCCATCAAAATCATTTCATCAACCTCTGGAAAAAATGTACCTGCGTGCAAGAAATCAGGCCCTGAAAATGGATAAAACAATGTTCCACCCAATTTATTTACATCTTTGAGTTCAGTATCACGCCATTCTTTGAGTTTTGGGAGTTTGGCATTCATATTCGTCCATTGTGCGTTAGCAGTTGCAGAATAATTTTTCCAATATGCCTCTTTGCAACTTTCTGCATAAACACTACCTTCTTCTGGTTCAAGTCCTGCAATAAAACGAGCCATATCGTTGATTTTGCGGTCAGTAACGGTTTCTTTGGGCGTTAGTCGGTCATTTGAGGCAGTTGTTTCTTCTTTTTGTTCAGTATTTTTATTGTCTTTGTTATCTTTTTTGTCGTTGCCTTTTTCTTGGTTTTTGGCTGTTTCAGTTTTTTTATTAGCTGAATTATCTTGTGCTTGATTGTTGCCACAAGCTACCATAAAAGTAGCCAAACATTGCATTATCACAAAGATTTTTAGATAGGATTTAAACATATAACGAAATTATGTAAATTGGGATTAAGATTTTAAGATTAAAAATTTTTTCTTTTTTTAATATTAAATTAAATTATAATAAGGTTTTTAAAATTAAACTGCAAAAATATATAATTTTCTTTTAAAATAAATTTATTTTCTGAAAAATGATTTTTTTAAATTTTGGGGTAACATTAAAAAACTCCAAAAATTTTAGTCTTTTTTGGAGTTTTAGACATAAAAAGAATAAAAATATATTTATTTTCATTCTTTTAGGAAATTATTAAAATCAATATCATTTTTTAACAATAAAATACTTTCGTTTTGACAAGCCAATGCAAAATCTGTGTCGTGGCTTGCTAAAACTTTAATATTTTGCAACAAACAAGTAGCTAAAATCATAGCATCATTTGGCAAAAGATTATGTTTTTTCATTAAATCAACAGAAAATAAAATAGATTCTTCTGTAATTTCCAAATAGGAAAATATACTTAAAAAACTCTCTATGTCTTGTTGTTCTATGATTTCTTTTATTTTATTGCTTTCACAAACTGCCATTGGTGATTTTTGTGCAATAATCCCTATAAGTTTATAAAGATATTCACTTGCTACGATAGCATTGATATAAAGCTCAAAATCACTATTTTGTAACAAAACAAAAAGGCTGCTTTTTTCACTTTGTTTTTCAAATTCAATTAAAATACTACTGTCCAGGAATATTTTATTTTGCTTGCTCATACCAATCAGTTTTTGTTGGTGTATAATTTGATTTTACACCAACAGGTTTATATTTTTTTAAAAAATCTTGTCTATTTTTTTTTTGTTTTGTAGTGTTAGTTTGATAAGATATTTGAAATTGTTGTAATAAATTTTCAAATGCTATCAAAAAATTTTTATCGTGTATTTCAAGAGTAATTTGCATATCTTTATAAGTTTATTTTTTCATTTTCAAACCGTAAAATTTGTAACTATACTTCGTAAGGGGTAAAATATAACATAAATAAAAAGAAGAAAAAGATTGTTTTTATGTTCAAAAATGATAAAATAGCAATTTTTTAAATTCTTAAAAATGACACTTTTTATCCCTTTTAAAGTATATCTTTCTAAGATTAACACAAAAATATATAATTTTCTTTTAAAATAAATTTATTTTCTGAAAAATGATGTTTTTAAATTTTTGGTTAAAATAAAAAATCAAAAAAAAATCAAAAAAATATGGAAAGAAGTTAAACATTCAAACAGCAAAAAAAAATTATTTTATTTTTAGTTCAAATAAAAAATCACAAAACAACCTTTTTTTAATACCATTAAAACAATTAGACCAAAAACAAGTTTTTATCAAAAACATAAAAAAACTTGTTTTTTTTTTATTTTAACTTGTTTTTTTCATATTTTTTAGCCTAAATTTGTTTTTATATAATGAAATAAAAAGCATATTTTATTGAACAATCGTTAAAAATACAGAATAATATTTTGTTTTAATTATAAAAAATATTTATTTTTAATTTTTCTACAAAAAATTTAAAAATAATAATTGCAAAATAATTACAAATGACTATTTTTTATTTTTTCAAATCACAAAAAATCAATAATATAAATTTCTTTTAATGCTTTATTTTATTTTTTAAATCATTTTTTTAATTTTTATAAAATTTTATTAAAAACAAATTTTTAAATTATTCTCAGTTTTTTATTTTTATTCCTTTTTTTAATTTTAATTTTTTTAATTTTCTTTATTATGAAGAAATTTTTTACCCGTTTTCTGTTAGTGGGTTTATTTTTGGTATTTGCAAGTGCTTTGTCATTTGCCCAAACCACACTCACAGGAAAAATTACTGACGCAGAGGGCGAACCTCTACCTGGTGCCAATGTGTATATCAAAGGCACAAATTTTGGTACAATATCCAACCCTGATGGTACATTTAGCCTTACCACCAGCAATGCACTTCCACTTACTTTACAAGTGTCTTTTGTAGGTTTTACAGGACAAGACATTGAAGTAAAAGAAGCAGGTGAAATCACCGTAAAACTTGAAGAAGAAACTATGGGCGAAGGCGTGGTAGTTTCTGCTTCACGTGTGGAGGAGAATATTATGAAATCACCTGTAACCATTGAAAAAATGGACATCATTGCGGTTCAACAAGCACCAACACCTGATTTTTATGATGGTTTGGCACGTTTGAAAGGTGTAAGTTCTACGCCTGGTAGTTTGACTTTTAACTCTATCAATACACGTGGTTTTGCAGCAATTAACAATACACGTTTTGTGCAGTTGATTGATGGAATGGACAATGCGTCTCCTTTATTGAACTTCCCAACAGGTAACGTAGTAGGTATTTCTGACCTTGATGTAGAAAGCGTGGAACTTGTGCCTGGTGCAGGTTCAGCACTTTATGGGCCTAATGCTTTTAATGGTATTTTGTTTATGAATAGCAAAAGTCCATTTGAATATCAAGGACTTAGTGCAACATTAAAATTAGGAAGCACGCAATCAAATGCTGCACCTGGTGGAAATTTTTATGGTAATAATCTTACAGGAAATGCACAAGCACACGGTCGCAATAGTTATACTAATTTTGCAATTCGTTATGCGAAATCTTTTGGAAATCGTTTTGCATTTAAAGTGAATGCTTCTATCCTTGATGGACAAGATTGGAGAGCTAATAATTATGATGTGTTAAGAACAGGTGTTACAAACTATGACAACCCAAATAATGCAAATCCTACTGTAAATGACAGATTTAATTTTGACGGATTAAACACATATGGTGATGAAGTTCCACTTGGATTGCCTATTACTTCTACAACTGCGAATGCTTTTGCAAATAGCTTTATTGCTAATCCTGCTTTTGCTTCTACTTTAAATAACCCTGCACTCTTCAATGGTAATACAGCGTTAGCTCAAACTGCATTGTCTAGTTTCTTTCAAAATGTTGCAAGTAAATATCCTAATGGCACTATACCATTGCCACGTTTGGGACACAAAGAAGAAAATCTGGTGGATAATCAAAATGCAAGAAGCTACAAATTTGATGCAGCAGCACATTATCGTATCAATGATAATTTAGAGTTGATAGGTAATTTCCGTTATGGTAGTGGTTCATCAGTTTATCAAGGTGGCAATCGTTATGCTTTGCGTGATTTTAATATTATGTTTAGCAAATTGGAATTAAAAGGTAAAAATTTCTTTGTACGTGCATATATGTCACAAAGTGATGCAGGTAAATCATACAATTTAGATGCTATTGGTTTATTATTGACAAGTAGTATTATGGGAAAATACATTCCTGGTAATTTTGCGCCTGCTTTTGCACAAAATATGGTACAAAACTTTTTTGGAACTTACGCTGGTACAGGAGTTACTCCTACTGTAGAACAAATCAATACAGTACGTGATAATTCTTACAATGCTACAATGAATGCTATCCCACAACCAGGTTCGCAGGCTTATAAAGACGCAGTAGAAGACATCAGAGGAAAAAGATTTAAAAATGGTGGTGCAAGTTTCTTGGATAATTCAAGACTTTACCACGCAGAATTTAACTATAATTTCAAAGATGTAGTTACTTTTATGGATTTACAAGTAGGTGGTAATGTGCGTAGATATGATTTATTTTCTGATAATACTGTATTTAGAGAAAATAATGGTACAAGTATCAGTCGTATTACAATTGACGAGTTTGGTGGATATGTGCAAGCTGGTAAATCATTGCTTGATGACCGCTTGAAAATCACAGCATCAATTCGTTATGACAAAAACCAAAACTTTCAAGGACAAGTAAATCCACGTGCTTCTGTGGTATATTCTTTGGGTGAGAAAAAACAACATAATATTCGTGCATCTTATCAAACAGGTTTCCGCAACCCTGAAACACAAGCACAATTTATTTATTTCCCTTCTGCATCAGGTATCCTTTTGGGTGGCACACGCACAAATGCTGAAGCATTTGGTATTTTTGAAGGTGGTGCTTATACTGACCGTGCTAATCCAACAGGTAGTGTAATTAATTTGGATTATATCCAACCTGAAAAACTACAAGCATACGAAGTGGGTTATAAAGGGGTAATGATGGATAATAAATTGATGATTGATTTTAATGTGTATTACAATGATTATACTAATTTTATTGCTCAAAGAACAGTATATGCAATTAAAGGTGGTTCTGTACCAGGAACTGACCCTTTTGCAGCAGGTGCAGCTTTCCGTCCTTATGTAAATTCTAAAGTACCTATTCAATCTTGGGGTTCAGGTCTTGGATTTACGTATCGTTTGCCAAAAGGATACAATCTTAATGGTAGTTATTCTTTTGCTGATTTCCAAGCTGATTTATCTACTGACCCTACTTTTGAGCCTGGTTTTAATACACCAAAACACAAATTCAACATTGGTATTGCTAATCGTGAAGTATGGAAAAACGTAGGTTTTGATATTTCTTATCGTTGGCAAGATAGATTTTTGTGGCAGTCATCTTTTGGAAATGGCTATGTAGAGGCTTTTGGTGTAGTTGATGCACAAGTAAGCTACAAAGTAAAAGAAATGAAATCTGTGCTTAAACTTGGTGCAAGCAATCTTTTAGGTAAATTAAACAACGATTATTTTGGTAAAGATTACAACGCAAGTTTTGGCGGTCCTTATGTTGGTCAGTTGTATTATTTCTCTATTACTTTTGATGAGTTTTTCCGTTAAGATTTAAAAAAACTTTTTTAATAAAAATTCGCCCAAAATAGCCCTTTATTCCAAAAATAAAGGGCTTAAAAAAAATATAAAATTATGTTAAAATTTTCTAAAATATGGATTTTTATCCTGTTAGGGTTAATTTCAGTGAGATGTTCGGTATCACCAAGTGAAGTTAAGCCTGTTGTGGTTGCTCCTGTTACAGGTTTTGGTTCTGCTAATTTCTCAAAATATGTTGCAATAGGTAATTCTCTTACTGCAGGTTATGCAGATGGAGGACTTTATAATACAGGCATCTCCAATTCATACCCAAGTATGCTTGCTTTGCAATTTAGGGGAGTAGGTGGTGGAGCTTTTGTGCAACCATTTTTTAGTACAGCAGGTGCTGATGGAGACGAATATCGCAGACAAGTAGGTATTCCTTCTGCTACAAATACGCCAAGACTTTACAATACAGCATCTTGTCCTTCTTTCAAAAGTTCAATTATAGCAGTAGATGGTGCTACTAATAGATTGGAAGAATGGTCAGGAGCTAATGGTGGTGCTATCAACAATCTTGGTATACCTGGTATTCGTGTGAGTGATTTAAAAAATCCAAATTATGGTGTTTCAAATCCAACAGGATCATACAATAAATACTTTGAAAGATTATTGCCTGGTGCAACAGGACAAAGTTATTTGGATTATGCAACTGCTAAAACTTCTGATGCTACATTTGTATCGTTTTGGTTGGGTAATAATGACGTTCTTGGATATGCAACCGCAGGCGCACCTGACCAAACGCCTCAAACTATGGCAATGGGTCAATGGCTTACTGATTTACCTACTTTTACTTCTAATTACAATGATATGTTTAATGCCATTGCAACAGGTACTAAAAAAGGCATTGTAGGTACTATTCCAAAGGTAACTACTATTCCATATTTTTATGTTGTAACCCATAGACTTCTAATGAATGGATTAAGAAGTGCTGGATTGGATACAAATACTTTCAAAATTCGTATTAGCACTGCTGCAGGCGTAAGAGTTTCAAATGAAAGTGATTTATATTTATTGGCTGCTGCTGCTGCATATCGCAATATTGGTACAAATGGTTTTGGTATTTCACCAGCAAACCCTATACCTGACAACCTTGTGCTTGATGCTTCAGAAATTGCAGAAATAAACCAAAGAACTGATGATTTTAATGCAGTAATCACTGCTGCTGCAACTGCAAAAGATTGGGCGATTTTTGATGCAAATGCTTTACTTTCACAAGTGGCTTCTCCGCAAGGCGTTACTTCTAATGGTATTACATATAGAAGCACTTATTTGCAAGGTGGAGCTTTCAGTACTGATGGCGTGCATCTTACTCCTGCAGGTTATGCAGTTACTGCAAATGAAATGCTCAGGTCTATCAATGCTAAATATGGTGCTACTATTCCACTATTGAATACAAGCCTTTTTAGCACGCTTCGTGTGTGGGAAACACTTTGTCAATAATCATGAATTATAAATGATGAATTATAAATTTTTTGTAATTCATGGTAAAATAAAAACCACCAAAGGAAAGTTTCTTTTGGTGGTTTTTTTATTGTGTTTTTCTCCATTGTTGGTCTTAGAAAAATACTCTTACAACTAAAAATCTAATACTTTTATAATTCCCAATGCTTGTGCATATTTTTTCACCAACAACTAATTCAATAAACAAGCCTCTGCAATGCGTTATTGGTAACGAAAAATGCTTTTACATTTGTAAAAATGCTATCTTTGTATTTCTAAACAAACAACAACGGTGTAGACTTTTTTGCTTGGTAAGACCAACAAAGAATAAAATATTTTAATTATTTAACCTGTATTTTTAATAAATGTGTATTTAAAAAGTGTATAGTTCTAAAAAAAATTGCAAAAATACAGCTTTGGTTTTATAATTTTTTATTTTTTTATGACTCAAATCCAACAAGTTATCCAATAAGTCATTCAAAAATCTATGTTCAAAAATAACATCAAAATATATTTAAAATGAACAATCTTAATACGCATATTCCGCATTACAAGGACATCAATAGTTTTTTGGAAAGTATCAGCAACACACACCACACCCAAAACTCCAATTTTTATTGCCTCAAACTTGAAGCACAAGACCCAAATGTGATTGCGGTAAAAGCACCTTACAGAAAAGATTTTTATTTTTTAAGCCTTATTACGCAAGCAGACATTAGTGAAATAACCTATGATACCATTCTGCTTAATAAATTAGATTCTTTTTTGGCGTTTCAAATGCCTGGACAAGTGTATAGTTTTAACAGAAGTCCAAAAGCAAATGGATATATTATTTATTTTCAAAAAGAATTATTTGATTTTTTTAAGCCTGATTTTGAGCAAAATTTTCCATTTTTTGATGTGATGAAAGTGAATTTTTTTAGTATTACTACTGAAAAATTTATTACATTTTCCAAAAGTTTTATAGATGTTTTTGAGGCGTATTTTAAGTGTTCAGATTATAAATATGAGTTGGCAAGTTATAGATTTTTGGCACTTTTACAAGAATTAAAACAATATACACAAACCCAAATTCAATTAGAACAGAGTTTTCAATCCTCGCAGGAGATTCTTTATAGGCAATATATTCAACTTGTTAATAAATTTTATTTAGAAAAAAGAACCGTAGAAGAATACGCCCAAATAATGAATGTAAGTGCAAACTATTTATCAAAAACCATTTCAAAACTTAGTGATAAAAGTGCCTTACAAATCATCAATGAAAGGGTTTTGTCAGAGGCAAAAATGCTTCTGTGTTATACAGATTTTGATGTAGCAGAAATTGCTTTTCAACTCAATTATAGTGATACTGCTAATTTTGGTAAGTTTTTTAAAAAACTTACCAATTATTCTCCTATGCAATTTAAAAGACAATTTTTAGCGGAAAAAAAATAAAGAAAATAGTGAAGCTGAAAAAACCAAATAATATTTTTTTAATTATCAAGGCTTTGCCATTGATAACTGTTAAGTAATTGTGAGTGTTTTCAGTCCCAAATTTACCATTTTTATCAATAATTGAACTACAAAAAAATATTTTATCTGCTTTACCTTTGCATCATAAATATTACAATTTATCAAAATTACACATTGAAAGTGTGTGTTACAAAAATTTTAAAAAATATGAATTACAGACAATTAGGCAATTCAGGTTTAATCGTTTCAGAATTAAGTTTGGGTGCAATGACTTTTGGTAAATGGGACTTTGGAGGATTTAAAGGTACTTTAGATTTGAAAGAAGCTACCCAAGTAACAAATAAAGCTATGGAAAATGGTATCAATTTTTTTGATACTGCGGATATGTATGGCGGTGGTGAAAGCGAAAGGATTTTGGGTAAAACATTGGAAGGAAAAAGACAAGACGCAATCATTGCCACAAAAATATCTTTTAGAGCAGGAAATCAACCTTTTAATGCAGGTGTAGGCACAAAACACCTTATTCAGCAAGTTGAATTAAGCCTAAAAAATCTGAATACGGATTATATAGATGTATTGCTTTTGCACAATGATGACCCTATTACGCCCATTGAAGAAACTTTAAAAACCTTAGAAAATTTGGTGAATAATGGCAAAGTGCGACATATTGGTTTTTCTAATTACCAAGCGTGGAAAGCCTCCACAATGTTGCAATACCAAAAAGACCATAATTACACGCCATTTGTAGCTTCACAAATGCACTATTCTATTTTGAATAGAGAAGTTGAAAATGAAATCGTGCCAATGAGTTTGCACCACAAAGTTGGTATGATGGTTTGGAGTCCATTAAGTAGTGGATTTTTATCAGGAAAATACACCAAAGAAAACCCTGCTCCACAAGATGGACGATTAAATAGTTTTGATTTGGGATTATTTGATAGAGAATTAGGTTATAAAGTGATAGAAAAATTGCAAATTCTCACCCAAAAATATAATACAAATATCATTGCGATTTCATTGGCGTGGTTGCTTGCCAAAAAAGTCGTAAGTAGTGTAATTATTGGCGTGAGCAAATTGGAACAACTTGATGCAAATTTGCAAGCAATAGGTTTGGAACTTAGCAAAGAGGATATCCAAATGATAGATGAACTCACAAAACCGCCATTGGTGTATCCTAATACTTTTAGTTTGATACAAGACCAAGCACTCGCAAAAGCAAAATGGTTTTAAATTAAAAAAGTAATAAAAATCCGCGTAAATCCGCCCAATCTGCGTTATCTGCGTGCTAAATTCCCTCAATTATTCACAAAAAAATCTTTTAAAAAACTAAATAAAAAATAACAATATGAAAATCTCAGTTTTTGGTACAGGAAGCGTAGGGCAAGCATTTGCTACCAAACTTGTAGCCCTCCAACACACTGTAACATTAGGTACAAGAAATGTAGAAAGAACATTGGCAAATACCGAAAAAGACCGTTATGGCACGCCAACCATAAGCGAATTTTTAGCAATCAATCCAAATGTAAAATTGTTGCCTTTTGAAACTGCTGCGGAAGAAGCGGATTTGGTCATATTGGTAACAAAAGGCGAGGGTGCAAAAGATGCTTTGCAATTCGCAGGCAAAACCATTGACGGAAAAGTGATTTTGGACATTACCAATCCACTTGACTTTAGTAGTGGAGGACTTCCAACTTTATTTTTGAGCAATACAACTTCTTTGGGTGAAGTATTGCAGGAAACTTTCCCAACCGCAAAATTTGTGAAATCACTCAATACTATGTATAATGGTGTAATGTTAAATCCACGTATGTTATCAGAAGATAGCACAGTGTTTTTGAGTGGTAATTATGCTGATGCAAAAAATGTAGTCATCAATTTATTAAAAAGTTTTGGGTGGAAAGAATCCGAAATGCTGGATTTGGGTGATATGAGTACTGCAAGAGGTACAGAAAGTCTATTGCCTGTATGGTTACGTATATGGACAGCCACCCAAAACGGTGCTTTTAATTTTAAAGTTGCAAGATAATTTTCAAATTTTCTTTTGGAAAAATAAAAAAGCTATCTTTTTGGGATAGCTTTTTTATTTTTTTCTCTGTTATTTTGCTTTTTATGGGTGTTTCCAAGCGAAAAAACTGCACTATTGTTGTGTTTTTATAAAAATGCAAGTACAATGCAAATATACATCTGTTATCAAATACCAACAACATATTGCAGAGGCTTATTTGTTGATGGGTTGTTGGTAAAAAAAACTGCACAAGCATTTAGAATTATAAAAGCATTAGGTTTTTATAAGGTTTTTTGTGCTATTTTTGCGGTTGCAAAAGCATTTTTTTTGGTTGTCTGACAATTTTTATGGGAAAATGTTTTTTTGATGTATGAATTTAATAGCAATTTTTTTGATACAATAATTCTAAAAACGTAATTTTAAGCCAAATTTAAACCATTTTTTAATTTTTAGACCTAAAAACAATATGAAAAAACTATTTTGCTTACTTCTTTTTATGTGTGTGTATGTGTGTGTTTATGCACAAGGGCAATTATTGGATAGCACAACACTTGCTAATGAAAAAGAATATACAGATTTGAATGAGGCTTTGAAAGAACCTTTGAAGGTTTATAAACTTAATTTGTCAGAAAAAAATTTAAAAGAATTACCAAAAGAAATTGGAGAATTGAAAAATTTGCAACATTTATATTTGAATGAAAATCAATTTACTACTTTACCTAAAGAAATTTCGGAGTTTAAAAATTTGCAAGAGTTAGATTTATCTTTTAATAAATTACTTGTTTTACCAAATGAAATTTGGAGTTTTAAAAATTTAAAATCACTAAGTTTGGGGAATAATTTATTAAAAGTTTTACCTAAAGAAATTGGAATGTTATATAATTTACAAGAATTATATTTGATTTCAAATGAATTAACAACTTTACCCAAAGAAATTGGGGAATTAAAAAATTTAAAATCATTGTATTTAGAGAAAAACCATATTGCCATTTTACCCAAAGACATTGAAGGATTAAAAAAATTAGAAATGTTGGATTTACAATATAACCAATTAATTGCATTACCTGAAAGTATTGGAGAATTGGGGAATTTGCAAAGGTTACACTTGAATAATAATAAATTAACTACTTTGCCTAAAGAAATCAGTAACCTAAAAAACTTACAAAGATTATATTTAGGTGCAAATAAATTTACTACTGTGTTGAAAAAAATCGTAAAATTAACAAATTTAAAAGAATTGTATTTATACGAAAATCTTATTCCTACCAAAGAAAAACAAAAAATTAAATCTTTTTTGCCAAATTGTAACACAGTATTTTAAAAATAAAAAAACAGCCCTAAAATTCTATTTAGAGCTGTTTTTTCATTCTTAATTCCTAATTAAATACTATTCACTCAAAAACGGATAACGATAATCCGTAGGAGGCAAAAGATTTTCTTTGATGGTGCGAGGCGACACCCAACGCAAAAGATTAAGCCAAGAACCCGCTTTATCATTTGTTCCTGAGCCTCTTGCACCGCCAAAAGGTTGTTGTCCTACGACTGCACCTGTTGGTTTGTCATTAAGATAAATATTTCCAGCAGAATTTTGTAGTTTTTTCATTGCGTATTCCATAGCGTAGCGGTCTTGCGAAAATATCGCACCTGTAAGGGCATAAGGCGAAGAATTATCTACCAAAGTTAGCACATCTTCAAAATTATTGGCATCATATACATAAATTGTCAAAACAGGCCCAAAAATCTCCTCTACCATTGTTTTGGACATTGGGTCTTGCGTTACAATAACAGTAGGTTGGATAAAATATCCTTCGGATTTGTCAAAAGTACCACCACAAATAATTTCATTCATTGGATTAGCTTTTGCTTCTGTGATATAATTTGAAATTTTATCAAAAGCACGTTCATCAATAACTGCATTCACAAAATTCTCATAATTTTCAGGTGAGCCTACTTTTATCGTTTTCATTGTATTTACCAATAATTCTTTTACTGCTACCCAAATATTAGACGGAATATAAGCCCTTGATGCTGCAGAACATTTTTGTCCTTGAAACTCAAAAGCTCCACGAATAAGCCCTGTAACCAACGCAGGCACATCAGCAGAAGGGTGTGCAAGTACAAAATCTTTTCCGCCTGTTTCGCCTACAATTCTTGGATAACTTTTATAAATATCTAAATTTTGTCCAATCGTTTTCCAAAGATGCTTAAATACTGCGGTGCTTCCTGTAAAATGCAAACCTGCAAAATCTTTGTGTTTGAAAATAATATCACCAGCTACTTGCCCATCTACATAAATCAAATTGATAACACCATCAGGCAAACCTGCTTCTCTGAATACTTCCATAATCACCTGTGCAGAATATACTTGTGGATAAGCTGGTTTCCATACGCATACATTGCCCATCAAAACCGCAGACATAGGCAAATTTCCTGCTATCGCAGTAAAATTAAAAGGCGTTATCGCAAACACAAAACCCTCCAAAGGACGATATTCTACTTGATTCCATATTTGGGGCGAAGAATTGGGTTGTTGTGCGTAGATAAATTGCATATACTGCACATTAAACCTCAAAAAATCAATCAATTCACACGCTGCGTCTATTTCTGCTTGGTGTGCATTTTTGGATTGTGCAAGCATTGTAGCACCATTTATTTTTGCTCTGTACTTGGTAGCGAGCAAATCCGCAGCACGCAAAAATATAGCTGCTCTGTGTTCCCAACTTAGGTTTGACCAATTTTCTTTGGCATTAAGGCAGGAAGTAATTGCCTGTTCTACGTGTGTTGCATCACCTTCACAAAAATATCCTAATGTGTGTTTGTGGTTATAAGGCGGAGCAATGCGGATTTTACGTTCTGTAAATACTTTTTCACTTCCTATATACATAGGAATTTCAATAGTGTCTTTTCGCATTTGAGCTACTGCTTCTTTGAGGGCTTTTCTTTCAGGAGAATTAGGCGTGTAAGCAAGTGTAGGCTCATTTTGGATATGAGGAAGTTGGAATATTGCGTTCATTTTTTTGGAAAGGGAAAAGGAATAAGGGGAAAGGTGTTAATGTAAAAATACAAAAACAACCAAATTTTATTTTTTTTTATTTTGCAAATATAATCATAAATAAAAAAAACAAAATTTTCTTTGTTTAATCCAAAAAAATATTTTTTTTGTTGTATTTTTCCTTAGGAATGAATTAAAAATAAAATGGATAGGCATAAATGCCTATTCTATACATATTTTTGTATTTTTATGTATAGCACAGGCATTTATGCCTGTGAAACGTCAAACATATCCAAATTAGAATTTACGCATTCCTTATCCTTTTCTCCAAAAAAAACTAATTAAATTTCACGCCTACTATACAAATATCATCTGTTTGCACAATATCCTTTTTCCAATTCAAAAAAGTATTTTTGATGTTTTCTTTTTGTGAAATAAAGTTAAGAATATGCGATTGCAATAGTAAATTTTTGAAATTACTTTTCATAAATTTAACCTCTTTTAGTCTTTCTTTGTGCATACCAAATTGGTCTTGCAATCCATCAGAAGCCAAATAAAACACAATTTTTTTATCTGCTAAAGAAATGTTTATTTCTTCATAAATGGTGTTTTCTTCGCTTCCAATGCCTTTTCTTGTAGCATTTAAGATATACAATTCATTATTTTCAACGTAATATCCATCATTTTTTGCTCCTGCGAATTGTACTGTTTTTTGTGTTTTATCAAAAACCAAAATATTCATATCCATACCACTTTTCACATTACTTTTTTGCTTAAAATCCAATGTTTGATAAATCATTTTATTGAGTTTAGTCAAAATCTGTGAGGCATTTGTAGTATTTTCAAAATGTATGATTTGATTAAGTGAAGAATGTCCCAATATTGTCATAAAAGCACCTTCTACACCGTGTCCTGTACAATCCACAACCGCTACAATAATTTTATCATTTTGATTAGCCAAAAAATAAAAATCACCTGAAACAATGTCTTTTGGTTTTAAAAATACAAAAGAATTAGGCAAAATATTTTCCCATTGTTTTTGGCTTGTGAATATTGATTGTTGTAAGATTTTAGCAGATTCTATGCTTTCAGTAATGTTTTTATTTTTATTATTCAGCACATCATTTGTTTTTTTCAAGGTCAAATTGGTTTCTTGTATCAATTCAGCTTGTGCTTTGAGTTCCTCACTTTGTTGATTAAGTTCTTCGTTTTTGCTTAATAATTGATTTTTTTGTTCTTCAATTTGTTTATTGAGTAAAGCCAAATCATTTCTTTGTTTGAGCCTAAGGCGTGCAGTATAAAAATAAAACGCAACCACACACAACAAAACCAAAATAATTCCTCCAAAAATATAAAAAGAGAATCTATATTTTTTCAAAAAATTTTCTTGAATACCTGCGATTGTTCTAAGGGCTTCAAGTTCTTTTTCTATGGTTATTGCAAAAAGTTCATAATTTTTGTTGTTGGCTTCAAATTGTTTATCCAATTCAAAAATTTGGCTTTTTAGGCTGTCTCTTTGTGCTTGGGACATATTTGGATTTCCTGCTATTTTTTGTCTGATAGATTGTATTTCTTTCTGAATAATCTTGTTGCGTGCAAATGTAAGTTCTTGTTCTTTTTGAAGTTTAAAATTAAGATTTTCAATGTCAGATTGAATAGTATTTGGTTTTATTTCATTCACAAAAAATTCTTCATACAACGTTTTTAAGTGTTCTGTTTGGTTTTTTGTGCGTTCTTTTACCATTTTCCTAAAATCTAATTTTTCAATTTTTTCTACTTTTTGTGTAGTGTCTTTATTGATTTCGGTTGTTTTTTCTGTGTCAGTGTTTTTTTCTGTTTTATCATTTTTTTGTTTTTCATTTTCAACCAAATCTTTTTTTGAATTTTCTTTTGTGTTTTCTTTTTGCTCTGTTTTTTGATTATTTTTTGCAATTTCTTCTTTTTTCTGTTGCAATTTCAATTCTTTTTCGTGGTTTTCAATGGCTTTTGTAACATCAATTTGGAGCAACTTATCCATAATTTCAAGCGGAATTTCCCAAATATGTTTAATGCCAGACGAAAGAATTGTAATGCCTTTGAGCGGTTTATTTGATAATTCAGTAGGTATTGCAAGCACAAAATCCCCATCTGCTTTTGTTGTCATAGCTTGTGCTTCATAACCATTCAAAAAGATTTTTGCGTCTTTTACGCCATTTCCCAAATAAATTATTTTTCCTCTAATGCTTTTATTTTGAGCAAAAGTAAAAGAAATGGTAAATATCACCAATAAAAATAGTAAATATAATTTTTTCATTTGTTTGTGAGATTTTTATTTAGTTTTTCCTAAAATACAATTTATATACATTTATTTTAATATTTGTAAGCAGTTATTTTGTGGTTTATTTTAATTTTCTTGCACTTTTTAACATTTTTTAGCTATAATTTCGTAATTTTTTATTTAATTTTTTCCAATTTCCAAAAACTAATTTTTTTTTAATCTAACATCTCAAAAATTTAAGTTATTTATTTTTTGTTTTTCATCAAAAATATTTGTTTTATTCTTAAAAAAAATGTATTTTTGATTAAAAATTACACAATTCTTAATTCCTAATTCTTAATTCCTAATTCCTAATTTCCCATGAATCCACAACCACTTACTATTGACGCAGTTCGCAGTATAGCAGAGGAACTTATGACCAAGCATGGCAGTACCACCACATTAGACGTAAAAAACCTTCTTCGCAACCGCAATTATTTTGCTACACAACAAGATGTGTCTGCTCACATGGACACGCTCACACGCACAGATTTTTGGAAATATTCCCAAAAAAGCGGTTATAGAGTATATAGTCTGCCTCCTGATACCAACAATATGATGGACGAATATTATTATAATGGTTCAGAAGTGATGGAGGTTTATGTAAGAGATAAAGAATTTCATTTGGGTATTGGGGTAAGATATGGACAAGTTAGTTATACCACCAAATATTTTCAACGCAATTCTTCTGCGATAAGTGAAGCCAAAAAAGTAGTTGCAGAATACAAACAAAAAGGTTTTGTAATCAATAATAATGTTCCAAATTATCAAATGCGACTTCAATATAGAAGTGCTTTGAACGAAAAACCTGAAAAAGTAAAATTAGGTGTTTATAATTTTTTATTGACTTATCAATATGAAGCAGAAAATAACCAAATTTCTGAAAATGATTATTCGGTAGGCGGTTATTTTAGTTGGGAAAAAGATGATTTTAAATTATTATCTGATAACATCAAAAATAAATATTGGGATTTGGGACTTTTTCAAAAAGGAAATTTTGTGCCAAATGGTAAAAAATTAATGTCAAAAAATATTTTGCCCAAAACACCCAATACAATCATTGACCAAAATCAATTTGTAAAAATTAAGCCCCAAACAGGTCAAACAATCTATGAAGCTACTTTTGTTACAAATTCAGGAAAAAATATTACCATAAACCAATACAACGAAATCAATCAAGATGTTTTTGCTGAAAAAATCCAAAATATTTTAGAAAATGGATTGGTGTTTTTTTAAGGTTTAAAAGTTCAAGGTTCAAAAGTTTAAGGTTTAAAAATCAAATATTGTTTTTTGAACCTTTTTTGATTTTTTTGCATTTATTTTAAACCAAAAAAAAACTTTCAAAAAAAACATCTTAAATCTGTGCTTTTTTTGATTTTTTTTTGTTTTATATAAAAACAATTTATAAATTGTTGTTTTTTTAAATTATTTCTAATTTGAATGAAGAAAAAGGTTTTAAATAAAAAATTCCTAATTCTTAATTCCTAATTCTTAATTACAATGTTTCCCGAATATGATGTAATCGTGGTAGGAGCGGGACACGCAGGTTGTGAAGCCTCTTACGCCTCTGCCACAATGGGGTCTAAGACACTTCTTATAACCTTAGACATGACCAAAATCGCCCAAATGTCGTGCAATCCTGCAATGGGTGGCGTAGCAAAAGGGCAAATTATAAGAGAAATTGACGCATTAGGCGGTATGTCAGGTATTATCAGTGATAAAACTATGATACAATTTCGTATGCTCAACCGTTCCAAAGGCTCTGCTATGTGGAGTCCAAGATGCCAAAGTGATAGGGCTAAATTTACCGAAGCGTGGCGTTTGGCATTGGAAAATGTGCCAAATTTGGATTTTTGGCAAGATATGGTTGCAGAACTTATCGTAAAAGATAATCGTGTGTGTGGTGTTATTACAGGTATGGGACTTGAAATAAAAGCCAAAAGTGTAATCCTCACAAGCGGAACTTTTATGAATGGTCTTATTCATATTGGCGAAAAACGCATTGGCGGTGGTAGAATGGGCGAAAAAGCCTCAACAGGTATCACAGAGCAACTCGTGGAGCTTGGTATGGAAGCTGGTCGTATGAAAACAGGTACGCCTCCACGCATTGATGGACGTACTTTGAATTATGAGGTAATGGAAGAACAAAAAGGCGACGAAAATCCAAGCAAATTTTCGTTTAGCGATGAAACCCAATCACTCACGACCCAAAGAAGTTGTTTTATTACCTACACCAATACCGAAGTACACGAGATTTTGCAAACAGGTTTTGAGCAATCACCTATGTTTACTGGCAGGATTAAAGGTTTAGGCCCTCGTTATTGTCCTTCTATTGAGGATAAAATCAACCGTTTTGCGGACAAAGACCGTCATCAGATTTTTGTAGAACCTGAAGGCTGGGACACTGTGGAAATTTATGTAAATGGATTTTCTACTTCATTGCCCCAAGATGTGCAGTACAAAGCAATTAAAAAAATTCCTGGTTTTGAAAATTGCAAAATGTTCAGACCTGGCTATGCGATTGAATATGATTATTTTCCACCAACGCAATTAAAACCTACGTTGGAGACACATCTTATTGAAAATCTTTATTTTGCTGGACAAATCAATGGCACAACAGGTTATGAAGAAGCTGCTTGTCAAGGACTTATGGCAGGTATGAATGCACACCAAAAAGTACACGAAAAACCAAATATTATTTTGTCAAGAGCTGACGCTTATATTGGTGTTTTGATTGATGACCTTGTGTATAAAGGCACTGACGAGCCTTATCGTATGTTTACGTCAAGGGCAGAATATCGTATTTCCTTGCGTCAAGACAATGCTGATATTCGTCTTACAGAAAAAGGCTACAATTTGGGACTTGCCTCACAAAAACGTTATGATGATTTGCAAGCCAAAAAACAAAAAATTGCGGATTTGCAACATATTCTTAAAGACCTAAAAGCCTCACCAGAAGAAATAAATCCAACACTGGAAATATTGGAAACAAGCCCAATTCGTGAAAAAGTTATCATTGGAAATCTATTAAAACGCCCTGAAATTACCATAGAAAATTTGGCAAAAAATTATATACCTTTTGCAAATGTTTTGGCTGAATTTCCTATTCAAGTGAGCGAACAAGTAGAAATTCATTATAAATATGATGACTATTTGCAAAAAGAACGCAATATGGCAATGCGTTTTCAAGAATTGGAGGATTTGATGATTCCTGATAGTTTTGATTACAGCAAAGTTCAAGCACTTTCTGCGGAAAGTCGCCAAAAACTCCCTAAAATGCGTCCAAAAACACTTGGCGAAGCCTCACGCATCAGTGGTATTTCGCCTTCTGATATTTCTATTTTGATGGTGTTTGTGGGAAGATAAGGAATTAAGAATTAGGAATGAAATAGCCAAATTCAATGTTGAATGGTAAATGATGAATAAAACAGCCAAATTCAATGATACTCAAAAAAAAACCGCTCACAAAATTAAATTTTATGAGCGGTTTTTTTTAATCATCTTCTTTGTCTTTAATTGGGGCATTATTTCGCAATGTGCGTAAGAGATTTTGGATAAAATCTTGTTCAGAACGATATAATTCCGCTAATTGGCGAATATTCAGAATAGTAAGAAATTTGGTTTTATAATTTTTTTCTAAATCTAATTCCTCTTGACGCAAAATAAATAAATCATCAACATTTTTTTTCAAATCTGCATCTGTATTCGCAAGACTCATTGCACTTTTGCGTGTTTTTTGTATTTTTCTACGCAACACCAATTTTTCTTTAAGATACACATCATACATTTCAGAAAAAGACTTTGTTTGATTTTCTTGCAAATTTATATGTGAAAAAATCATATCTTTTTTCAATTTTTCTACTTCTGCTCTACGCATTTCATACATTTTTTCCAAACGTGTAGGCGGTTGTGCGTATAATTTATGATTTTTCTCTAAAAAAATTATAAAAAAAAATAGTATAAATATAAATAATTTCATTCAAAAGTTCAAAGTTTAAGGTTCAAGGTTCAAAGTTTAAGGTTCAAAAAGTTTAAGGTTCAAAAAGTTTAAGGTTCAATTTGTATTTAATCCTGTCAATCTTATAATCCTAAAAATCCTGCTCTTATTTGGCTGTTTCATTCATAATTTATAATTCATAATTTATAATTACTCTGCCATTTCGTGAATTTCGTGTAATAATTGATTGATTTCTTGTTCTTTTTTGTGTCTTAATTCTTCTTCGTGTTCTTCACGTCCTAATAAAATCGTTTCAATCATCATAGCAGATTGTTCATTAGAAATCATTTCCAAAATATCATTTGTGTTCATTTCTTC
The DNA here is from genome assembly GCA_013297825.1 of Cytophagales bacterium. Lineage (GTDB taxonomy): Bacteria > Bacteroidota > Bacteroidia > Cytophagales > Microscillaceae > JAAFIN01. Next base: position 18,231 of record JAAFIN010000008.1, on the reverse strand, counting down.
GCTTTTAAGATATTCTTCAAGGTCTTGTTTTGAGATAAATTGCAGTTGTTCGTCCAATGATTTTGTTTTTTCTGCTAAATTTTCATTTATCTTACTTACTTGATTTATCTTGTTATTTGTTACAGTTTTTGATGTATTTTGTGCAGAAAGGTTTAATTGATTTTCAGAATTATTTTTGAAGCCCCCCAAGCCCCCAAAGGGGGAGTTTTTGGTATTTTTTTCCTCTTTGGATTTTGGAGGGCTTTCTAATTTCGCATTTTCTTCTACTTTATGATTTGTTCCCCCTTTGGGGGTTAGGGGGCTAAAATAAAATCCAAAAACACCCAAAAACATAAACATTAAGGGATAAAAAACTTGTTTTCTTGGAAAAAAAACAGGCAAATATTGATTAAATTGAAATGCTATTTTTTGAAAAAATGACCAAAAAACATTTGGTTTTTTATAACTAATTTTTTTTAATATTTGGTGTAGTAAAGTTTCAAAATAGACATTAGGTGTGTAAAAAGGTAATTTTTTGGGAAATTGTTGCGAAGTTTTTGCAAGGATATTTTGAGCAGATTGTTCAAAATATTCTTTGGGAACATTAAAAGGTGAAGACACAGGCGTATCCTTTGCCCCAAAAATTGCTTCATTGGGAACAGTAGTTTTTGCTAAAATATCTTTTTCTAATTTTTCAAAATACCCATCAGGTACTTCAAAAGGTGCAGGTTTAAAGTTCAAGGTTTAAAGTTCAAGGTTTAAAAAGTTCAAGGTTCAAAAGTTCAAGGTTTAAAAAGTTCAAGGTTCAAAAGTTCAAGGTTCAAAAGTTCAAAGTTCAAAGTTCAAGGTTCAAAAGTTTAAGGTTTAAGGTTTAATTTGTATTTAATCCTGTTAATCCTCAAATCCTGAAAATCCTGCTTCAGACTTTGGCTGTTCCATTTATCATTCATCATTGAATTTTACAAACTCCTCAATTTTCTTCACTGCCAAATGATAAGATGCCTTCAAAGCTCCTACACTTGTGCCAAGCACCGCAGAAATTTCCTCATATTTCATATCATCAAAATATTTCATATTAAACACCAAACGCTGTTTGTCAGGCAAAGTCAATAATGCTTTTTGAAGTTTCATTTGGATTTCATCACCAGATATATAAGCAGAACTTGTGAGTTTTTCAGCCAAATATTCGTTTTTGGTATCAAAAGAAAACCACGATTTTTTACGTTTTTTTTCCAAAAAACTCAAACATTCATTGGTCGCAATGCGGTAAATCCACGTGTATAACTGCGAATTTCCTTGAAATCCGTCCAGGTTACGCCAAATTTTCACAAAAGTTTCTTGCGTAATATCATTCGCATCATCATGGTCAATGACCATTTTGCGAATGTGTCCATAAATTTTTTGCTGATATTTTTTGACAAGTTGCTCAAAAGCCCAATTTTTTGTATTTGAGTCTTGAAATTTGGTCAAAATCTCTACATCTTCCAAAATAATTTTTTATTACAAGTAAATTTTTTATAAAAAAATAACAATAAAAAAAACAGATTTTTTTATTGTTATAGATGTTTTTTTTGATAAAAGGTTTAATTAAAGGTGTAATTTTTTAAAAATCTTGTGCTTTCTACTTTAAAATACCTTTATTTTTAAGCGTAGAAAAATACACAAAAGGGTCATAAGCATCTGCCACCCAAATATTATTTTTGAAAATAAATGACAAAAATTCAGGTTTTTTATGGTATCTAATAACCAAATTATCGCCTTCTTGTGGAGTGTATTCAAAATCAAAACATTTTTCACAATTCAAATTCAATAAAACCCATTCTTCTTCCAAACCATCTCCTATTTGTTGGCTTGGCATTTCGCATAAACCTTCCATCAAAAAATCATCATCTTTTGCTTCCACTTTACACAAATACCAATGATATGTTTTTTCTGTGGAAAGATTTTTTTTGTGTTTTCTTGAATTTTTATGATGAATTATTTTGGGCGGTATTTCTTCACAAGTACACAGAATAAATCCTTTTGTAAAATCACACATATTTTAAAATGTAAATTCTGAAATGTAAATTAAAACAAACCATTTTTTAAAATTTCCTTTTTAAATTTCTCCTTTGTGGGTTGTAGCGTTTTTTGAAAGGTTTTCAATCAAAATATTTTGTTGTTCTATGGTATTACGTTGATTTTCTACCATATTTTGAAGTTCATCCAAAAGTTCAATATTTTCTAACATAATTTGTTCCCTTGTCATAAGTTCATCTTTGATAGCAGTGGTTTCTTTAAGAAGATTTTGGGTATTTTGATTGGTATAAAAAGTATCAAAAGCCACTGCCAAATTGCGTGTAACGGTTTCTATCAATTCAATTTTAAAATCCTCCAATATTTCCAATGTGCTAATTTCCACCACACCATACACAATATCCTTAAAAATAATAGGCACAAGCAATATATTGCGTGGAATCGTTTGCCCAAGTCCAGAGGTTATTTGGGTATATGTTTCGGGAATATCATTTATTTTAATATTTTTTTTCCTGCGAATACACTCACCCAAAAAACCATCTTCCATACTTCGTTTTTTTTGTTCAAATTGTGTAGCATTGTACGCATAAGAAGCCATCAATTCCAAAAATTTATTTACAGGTTTTTCATTATTGATGACAAATACAGCACCTTGTTGGGCTTTGATGTATTTTATAAGATAACTAATGAATGTATTTGTGGTTTTGGCAAGCTCAAAATTATTATTATTGCGTAATATATGACTAAACTCTGCAATGCCTCTAATTGTCCAATTACGTTGTTCTTCTTCTTTTTGGAGTTCTTGGAGGCGATTTTTCATTTCCAAAAGGGTTTTTGTAAGTGAAAATCTTTGTGCATCTTTTGAGAGTTCAACATCAAATTCACCTTCACCAATTTTTTTTGCAAAATTTTCTAATTCTAATAAATTATCTTCCAAAATATCCAAATCTTTATGTGCTTTTGCAAAGTATCCTTTTTTTTGTGAAGCATTTACTTGCATTTTGTTGCCCAAAATAAAATTGTAAAACCTTCTCAAAAATCTTTTGTAATTAAAATAAATATTTACTTGAAAAATATATATCAAATATCCTATCAGTCCCAAAGACATAAAATTGGTTACAAATTCCCACATCCAAAAAACCATATTTATCTGTTCTTTGAATAATGTTGTAATAATAAGATTGATGCAGGTAGTAATGACCAATATCATAAAACAGGTCATTGTAACAATTTGTAAGCGTTTTTCTTCCATTCTTTAAAAGTTCAAGGTTCAAAAGTTCAAGGTTCAAAAGTTCAAAAGTTCAAAAGTTCAAGGTTCAAAAAGTTCAAGGTTCAAAAAGTTTAAGGTTCAAAAGTTCAAAAAGTTTAAATAATTTCTTAGCTGTTTTGTATTTTGTACTTTCCCCTTACACCTTTCCCCTTACACCTTTCCCCTAATTTCTTCGCAAAAATAAAAAAAAATGGGTTATTTCACGTTTTATTTTGGGAATTATTATGTTTTTATTTTTAAATTAAAAAATGAATAAGTAGCTTTGGTATTGAATTTGCAAAAGTTTAAATTTGTATTTTTACATCTGAAAACTTTTGGAGGGTTTCAAACCTTCCAAAAGTTAAAAACCCTTCAAAAGAAAAGATATTTTGGGTTTTTTGTACTTTCTCAAATAAAAATTTTCATAAAAAAAAATTATAACATGAAATATATTTTATCCTTTTTTCAACTGAAAAGTATTAGCCAAAAAATTATTCTTGGTTTTATATTTATTTATATACTTTTTATTGTCAATGGTATTATTAGCCTTGTTACGCTCCAACAAAGTACCGACAAAGTACAGGAGGCAAGCAAAATCGTAAATCCTGCCATTGATTATTTGGATAAATTTAGGCTAATGGTTACACAATCTACGCTTTTTACGTTTAGTTGGGTATATGAATCTGGCAACGCAAGGGCTGACGATAAAAAAAATCTGCAAAAAATCCACGAAAATTTCCCTGATTTTAAAGAAAATATGCAGGGTTTTAGCAAAAATTGGCGAAACCAAAATCTTGCTCGTCAGTTAGATTCTGCGATTGTAAAATTTGAGGTTTTGAAAAAAGCACAAGAGGAAATTATGGATTATTTGCCTGATAGCGAATCTTATTTGCAATCTGATAATATCCAAAAAGCTGAAAAAATCCTTAATGGACGTGTTTTGGTGGAAAATGATTTACTTGTAAAAAAACTTGATAATATCTCTGCTCAAAAAAAACAAGAACGTGAGCAAACCGAAAACCAACTTTTGGGGTCTTTTAATAATCTTAGTAATTTGATTATTATTTTGGGAACAGGACTTGTATTTATTGGTTTTCTTGTGAATTGGTGGACACGTAGGCAGATTGTTCGCCCTATTAAATACATCAATAGCGTTTTCGTGAAATTAGGCGAGGGCGAAATTCCTCAAGACCAACATTATAAATTTAATGCAGATGAAATTGGCGAAATGGCAGATTCTGCTGATAAATTGATTTATTCGCTTCGCAATACTTCTGATTTTGCGGAAAGTATTGGTAAGGGAAATTATACCGCACCTTACAAACCTGTAAGTAATAAAGATATTCTTGGAAATGCACTTTTGGGTATGCGTACCAACCTTTTGAAAGTGGCAGAAGAAGAAAAAATACGTACTTGGACGAATGAAGGTCTTGTATTATTTAGTGAGATTTTGAAAAAAGATAATAACAACCTCCAAAAACTCGCTGAAAATATTATTTCTTCTTTGGTAAAATACATCAAAGGCAATCAAGGTGCATTATTTATTACTGCTGATGAACCAGACGAAAACAACGAAAAATATCTCACAATGCAAGCCTGTTATGCGTGGGACATTGACAAAAGTTATATGAACCAACGTATTTATGGTGGTGATGGACTTGCTGGACAAGCGTGGCAAGAAAAAGCTACGATTTGTCTTACTGATGTGCCAACAGGTTATATTAGCATTACGTCAGGTTTGGGCGAATCCAATCCAAATTGTATTTTGATTGTGCCTTTGAAAATCAATGAAGAAGTATTTGGTGTGGTTGAATTGGCATCTTTCAAAGCATTTAAACCTTTTGAAATTAATTTTGTGGAAAAAATTGCGGAAAGTATTGCTTCCACCGTTTCAACTGTAAAAATCAATACTCGTACCCAAAAACTCCTTCAAGAATCTAATAATATTACCGAACAAATGAAGGCACAAGAGGAAGAAACACGCATTAGTATGGAGGCTTTGCAATCTACCCAAATGTTTTTGGAAACTTCACAAAGAGAGGCACAAGAAAAAGATGCTTTGCTAAATACTGCGTATTTGATTGTGGAAACTGACGAAAAATTTGCAGTAAAAAGCGTAAATGACCTCGCAACTACTCGCCTGCGTTTGGATTTGTCTGAATTACAAGGACTTGCCATAGATTATTTGTTTTTTGCCCAAGATAAAATAGATGAAGGAAAATCACATTTGGAAAAAGGTATCAAATGGCAAAGTTATGCCTATATCAAAGGTAAAAATGATGCAAGATTTTTTACACGTATAAGTGCCTCTGCAATTCGTGATGAAATGGGCAATGTTCGCAAATTTTTGTTTATTATTGATGATATTACAGATGCGAAATTGCAGTTACAACCGACTTTTGCGTAGAAAAAGTTGTCAGGAATTATGTCTTAGGAATCAGTAAAAAAATAAAAAAAAGCCAAAAAAATATTTTTTTGGCTTTTTTTTATTTTCAAAAAATTGAAATTTAATATTTAACCTTTATGGGAACTATAATACGATTTCTGACAATTTTACCTTTGTAGGTTGCAGGAATCCATTTTGTAAGTTTTACAACACGTATAGCTTCTGCCTCAAATTTAGGGTGTAAATCTTTAAAAATTTTTATATTTGAAACTGTACTATCTTTTTCCACAACAAATTGAAGTATTGAAGTTCCCATAATACAAAGTTTCTTTGGATATTCATAGGTTTTGGTTACAAATTTCTGAAATTCTATGTAACCACCAGGAAATTCCGCTTTTTTATCCACCACCTCATATATTGCATTATCATCTTGTCCAAAAACATTATTATTATTTCCAAAAAAGAAAATAATGGATAAAAATAAAAATAGTTTTTTCATATTATTTTTTATTTTAAAAATTAAAAAATAGTTTTAAATTAGCTTCAAAATGATATTTTGGAAAAGAAATCTTTTATTCTTCCACAAAAATTGTCAGAGAACCCAATAAACCACAAAAAAAAGCCAAATTTTCTTAGGAAAATTTGGCTTTTTTTGTTTATTTCAAAGAAAATTATAATTTGTTATCATTTATAAATTTCTCCAAGTAATCTTCATCAACTTTGATTTTATTTACATCAATATTGCCTTGAGCGTCCATTTCACCAAAACTTTCTTGCAAATAATAGAACAATACAAGTGCTTTTTTCTGTGGAGTAGTCATTTTTTTGATTTTTGCGTCAAGGTCAGATGCAGAAAGTTTGTTAGCAGCAACTTCCAAATCGTTTGCTTTTTTCATATTGATATTTACGATTTCTTCAATATCTACAAGTTTAAGGTATTGCTCAAAACCATCTTTAAGGTCTTTTGATTCAATAAATAAAGGTTTAAAAGAAGCCCTTACATCTTGTTTTGTAGTTCCTTTTTTCGCATAAATAATTTCTACTTTTTTCGCATCTTGTACAGATGCTTTAGAAATAGCATACATATTGCCTACACGTTTCAAACCTGTCATTTTAGCACCTGTTTTTACTGCTACGATTTGGTTAGCTTCTACCTTTTCACCAATTTTAAATTCATAATTATCACCAATCATAATAAAAGTTGGTAAAAATTCTTCAGGTTTTGCTTGCATACCAAAATGTTTTTCCAAATCAAGGATACCTTTTTCGTTCAAACCGCCTCTTGTAGAGAGTTTAGAATTGGTTTTGAGTGGAGAAACTACGTCTTTGATAAAAGCCACCAATTCGCTACCTGCTGGGGTTGCTTTTTTGGAGTCCAATACGAAACGACCTCTTGTAGTGCTGATAACGACAGCTTTTGCGTCATTTCCTTTAAAAACCACTTTTTGTGAAGCGTTCAAAGAAGCACCTCTTGTCAAGGCTTGTCCGCCAATGCTGATATTACCTTGTACAAATACTACTTGATAGGTTTCGTTGCTTAATTGTATGTTTGTAGTTGGTGTATTACCAAAAGCAAACAAGAATGTAAAAAATATACTGAATAATGACATTTTTTTAATGTTTTATTTTATAAATAAAGAGAAATTAAGTTAAAAATTTTATTTTTTTGATTTTAAAATAATTTTTACACTTTTTCGTTGTTATAATTTAATATACGCAACAAGCATAAAAAAGGTTGTGCAAAAAATAATTTTTTTTAAAAAATTGGAAAGTTAGTAAGACATCTTTTTATTAGATACCTTTTTGTAAAAAAAAGTAAATGTATATGTTAATTTTTTTTTCTTTGACACAAAAAAAATCAAAAAGTTTAGTTCTATTTGCAAGATAATAAATAAAAAATTTATAATTACACTAAAAATATGATTAACAAATCGTTAGCATAATACAAAAAATAATAGAGTTTGTAAGTGAATTACAAAAATTTGTAAAAAACATCAAAATTTTACAAAAAAAAGAAAAAAATCCGTGAAAATAATGTCATTCTGAAAGAACCTGGCTGTTTGTAAAATCAGTGTTTCAAAATGGCTTCATTTAAAAAACTCTAATTTTGATTTTTAAAGTTTTAAAAAATAAATACAAAAATGAAAATATTTGAAATTACACAATTTTTAGAAAAAATCGCACCTTCTGCGTACCAAGAAAATTATGATAATGCAGGGCTTATCGTAGGAAATCCTCAAACTGAAATTACAAAAATACTAATTTCGTTGGATTGTATTGAAAAAACCATTGATGAAGCCTTAGAAAAAGGTTGTAATATGATTATTGCACATCACCCAATCGTATTTAAAGGCTTAAAAAGGCTTAATGGAAATGGTTATGTAGAGCGAACTGTGCTAAAAGCCATTAAAAATGATGTGGCGATTTTTGCCATTCATACCAATTTGGACAATGTAAAAAATGGTGTGAATTTTAAAATTGCTGAAAAATTAGGCTTAAAAAATATTAAAATTCTTGCCCCAAAAAACCAAACTTTACAAAAACTTACAATTTTTGTGCCATTAGACCACACCCAAAAACTCCTAAATGCCCTTGCTAATGCTGGTGCAGGACAAATAGGAAATTATAAAAATTGTAGTTTTAGGACACAAGGCACAGGAACTTTTATGCCAACTGAACAAAGTAACGCATTTATTGGTGAAAAAAATCAACAGGAAGAAGTGCAAGAAAATCGTGTAGAGGTTATTTTTCCTTTTCCGTTACAATCACAAATTATGCGTGCAATGCACGAAAATCACCCTTACGAAGAAGTAGCATATTTTTTGCAAAATGTAGAAAATACCAATCAAGAAGTGGGTGCTGGTGCAATAGGTGAATTGGAAAATGAAATGTCAGAAATGGATTTTTTGAAATTTTTGAAGGAAACTATGCAAACATCTTGCGTAAAACACACACAACTTTTAGGCAAAAATATCAAAAAAGTAGCTTTGTGTGGTGGTTCAGGGAGTTTTTTGTTAGGAAATGCCATTCGCCAAAAAGCTGATGTTTATGTGAGTGCAGATTTCAAATATCACGAGTTTTTTGATGCAGATAATAAAATTGTCATTGCAGATATTGGACATTATGAAAGCGAACAATACACCAGCGAATTATTGAATGATTTTATCAAAAAACAATTTCCCACGCTTGAAACACACATCACTACACAAAATACAAATCCTGTTTTTTGTTTTTAAGGAGGAAGAAGAAAGGTGAAAGGTGAAAGGTGTCAGGTGAAAGGTGTCAGGTGAAAGGTATCAGATGAAGGGTGAAAGGTGTCAGAAGAAAAATATGAGAAAATTTTCCAACTTTTTTCAAAAAAAAATTCCTACAATATCATACTTAAAAAAATAGATATTGTAGGAATTTTTTATTTTTTATTTTCCAAAAACTTTTAGTTTTCAGGGGAAGAAATTACTACTTTTTCAAGGATATTTTCAGTTTCTGACAAATGTGTAGTTGCACCATTTGTATTTTTTTCGTGTTCAGTATTTTGTTGTCCATTTCCATTTAGAAATGCGAATTTTTCAACTTGTTTGACAATAATTTCTTTTTTGATAGTTACATAACCAAATAAATTGCGTTCTTTGATGGTTTTTGCAACGCCATCTGGCACAGTTTGTTCCCAACCATCGTTACCATCTTTTATCATTTTTAGAATATTATCAGATACAATATGTAAAATACTTCTATCAAAATCTTTTACATTTTCTATTTTGTCATTTGCCAAAAGATATTGGTACAAATCAACTTGATTTTCGGGCAAATGAAAATTCCTGCAACTGTATATTTCGCCAGGATTGTCTTTCATATTGGCAGGATACACATAGAGTTTTACATTTTTGCTAAATAATTGGCTAAATGACTCTAAAATTCCCCCTGAAAGTTTTTCATAATATTTTTCATTAAAAATTTGTTCCAATGAATAAATACCCAACACAAGCCCAATTTTTTCTTTGGTAAATTGTGAAAAATATGACACCAATTTATAATATTCTTGATAATTGGAAATCATAACTGTACAACCCATTGAACTCAAAATATCCACTCTATCTAAGAAATCTTGGTAATCAATTTCTTCGTTGTCATTGGCTCGTAAATCTTTTAAGGTAAGTTCAGCGAGTACTTCAATTTTATCACGTTTTACATCATCATCTTTGCAGAATTGCTCAAAACCACGCTTCAACATATCCAAATTTACAAGCGTAAGCGGTCTAAAACGACCACGCAAAGCAAGGATATTTTTTTTGTAAAGCAAATCCGAAGGTTGAATTACATTGCCATCAGGGCCAAAAATCGCTGCGTTGGTAAGACCGTGTTTTACCAAGTGAAGGCTCATAAGACGGTTATCAATATGTTCAAAATCAGGCCCTGAAATCCTTATCATATCTACTTCAATACGTTCAGGACTCAAACCGTCCATCAGCGATTGAATAAGTTTTTCAGGGTCTTGTCTAAGATAAAACGCACCATAAATTAAATTTACACCCAAAACCCCCACAGCTTGTTGTTGGTTAAGCGTGTCTTTTTCGTGCATTTTTACGTGGGCAATTATTTCGTTGGTAGGAGCTTGTGGCGTAATTTGAAATCTTACACCAATCCAACCGTGTCCTTGTGTTGTTTTTTGAAAATTAATGGTAGTAACGGTTGCTGCGAAGGCAAAAAATGCACGTTCAAAGCCCATTTTTATCCCCAATCGTTGTTCTAATAGTCTATATTCTTTGTCAAGCATTTTTAAAAGGCGTGATTCACACACATATCTTCCGCTTTCTTCTACGCCATAAATTGCATTGCTAAAAGTCATATCATACGCTGACATGGTTTTTGCGATGGTGTTGGAGGCACCGCCTGCCTTAAAAAAAAACGCTGCAACTTCTTGTCCTGCACCTATTTCTGCAAATGCACCATAACTTGAAGGATCCATATTGATAATGCGTGCTTTTTCTCTTGGATCCATGCCTTTAATTTCCATAATTTTGTGGTTGGTAACCAGTAATCAGGTGTCAGTAAAACAGCCAAAATACAGGTTTTTTATAAAAAATTAAAACTATTTTTATTTCTAAGAATATTATTTTGGAATATTCATTTTCTTATAAAACAATATTATTGCCAAATTTATTCTAAATAAAAAATAAAAAATGATTTTTTTTTGGGAAAATTTAATACCCTTTTTATTCCACCTTAAAACCAATCACAAGAATATCATCAGTTTGTTTGTTGTGTCCTTTCCAATCTGATAATTTTTGTTCCAATAATTCTTTTTGTTGTTCAAAAGTTTCATTATGAATACTAAACAAAAGGTTTCTAAATTCACTTTTCATAAACTTTTTGTTAAATTCTCCACCAAATTGGTCTTGAAATCCATCAGAAGAAATATAACAACAAATTGGGCTATCAATTTTTAAAGTGTATTCCTCAAAAACCACCGCTTTTTTCCTGATTTCACCCCCAAGCCCATAAATACTACCTTTTAAGATATTTAATTCGCCATCTTTTACATAAATAAGCGAGTTTTTAGCACCTGCAAAATGCAAAAGTTTTTCATTTTTATCCCAAATACAAAGCGTCAAATCCATACCATCACGATTTTGTGTTTCGTGTTGTTTAAGCATTTGGTTAATGGCTTCGTCCATTTTTTTGAGAATTAAAGCAGGCTCCAAAACATCATTTGCTAAAATAATTTCACTTAATAATGCGTGTCCAATCATTGACATAAACGCACCTGGCACACCGTGTCCTGTGCAATCCACCGCAGCAATGATAGATTTTCCATCTTTTTCAGCAAACCAATAAAAATCACCTGACACAACATCACGAGGCTTGTAGAGGATAAAATAATCTTTGAAATTGGCACTAATTTCTTCTGTTGTAGGCAAAATTGCTGATTGTATTCTTTGCCCATATTGAATACTTTGTGATACGTGTTCGTTTTGTTCTTTGATTTCTTTGTAAGCAATATTAAGCTGTAAAGTTCTTTCTTCTACTTTGTCCTCCAAATTTTCATACAATAAAGCATTATCCACTGAGATTGCCATTTGAGAAGAAAGTACATTCAATATTTCCAAATGTTCTTTGGTAAAAGCCCCAATACTTAGGTTATTTTCCAAATATAAAATCCCTACGATTTTGCCTGTTTTGAGCAAAGGAAGGCATAAAAGCGATTTTACTTTTTGATTTTTAATGTGTGAAATGTGTGTAAATTGTCCTTTTTTTGTGGCATCATCTAACACAACTGTTTTCTGGGTACGCATCACATAATTTACAATTTCGGTAGAAAACAAAAAATCATTTTCTTTGATTTCGTCCAAAAGAACAGACTGAAAAATATTGATTTTTTCAGCACCTTGCTTTTCAATACTTTTATCAACTTCTGCTTCCAAATAAAGTTTTTCGTTTTTATTTAAAAACAAAAATCCACGCTCTGCTCCTGAATTTTCAATCAAAATATTCATTACTTTTTCCAACAAAGTATCCAGCACAACCTCCTGCGAAAGTGTTTGGGAGGCTTTGATAATTGCCATAAAATCTAATGAGTCATTTATGTTTAATGAGGTAAAAGTATTTTTGGAGGATATAGAGGTTTGCGTAACAGAGTTTTTAAATGACACATTATCAGAAAAATTATCATTTTGATATTCTGATTTATTTTTAAGCAGAAAATTATATTTTTTCTGGAGTTGCTCTACTTTTTTGGTTGCACCCCAAATATTGTATAATTGATGTGCTTCTTGCAAATAAATTTGAGCCATTTTAGGCTTATTTATTTTTTCATAAAATAAAGCAGTTGAACCTGTAATAATTGCATTTTCCAAAATAAAACCTTGTTTTTTGCTTTCTTCCATCGCAATATCATACAAATCCATTGCCTCAAAATATTGCCCTTCTATTTGAGCAGTTAATGCTTGGATAAAAGTATATTTATTATAAAAATTTGCAGGATTTATTTCGCTTAACGATTTTAATTTAGCTACAAAATCCTTAATTTGTTCAAAAACTTCTTCTTTTTGCAAAAGACCTTCTACTACCATTCTTAGTTGGATAACTGGATAATAAAAAAGGAAAGCAAAATACTGCATATTGCCTATGTTGAAAGGCAATAATTTTTGGGCTTCTATGATATTTTTAGAGGCTTCTGCCATATCTCGCATAACCAATTTTGCAATAGCAGTAAATTGGTAACAGTTAAAAACTGCTGTAAAAGTATTGTTTTTGATGGAATATTCTAATATATCTTCCATAGTATTGGGAAGATGAGAAGGAATATTTATTTTTTTATAGGTTAATGCTTCCACTAATGTATAATTTGAAAGCAAAAAATCCACAGCAAAAGTGTTACGATATTTAATGGCTATTTGCAAACTTTCATCATTTTGTTGCGTAAATGTGTCAGCATTGTCCCCCTGCACAAAACTTGTAAATGGCATATTGGAGGCATTATTTCCTGCAAATTGAAATTCTCCTGATTGCAACCCTGTTTTTACACCTTCTTTTAAGATGGCTATTGCATTTTTTATGGGTTGTGTTGGATAAATTAAAAAAGTGCCTAACACAAAACAAGTATTACATTTTTGTTTGATATTGTTATATTTTTCACTCAATTTATATGCAAATTTACCATATTGATACCCTGCGTTATAATCTCCAAATATAATTCCTGCCAAAATTCCATAAGAACTGTATGCAGTACATAATTCAGGAACGTTGCCTTTTTCAAGCCCCAAAGCAGTTGCATTGATAATAATAAAAGTCCATAAATTAGGATTAGAAAAATAGGCTGGTGGTGCTAAATTTACCAAAATTTTGGCAACTAAAATATCTCGTGGCTCTGTTGCATCAGGCGCATCTACCAAGCTAAGAATATCTCTACCGCCCAAATGTTGCATCAACGCACCAATCCCTGCACCAATCCCTGCTTCTAAATTTGCATCATCAGGAATGATAAAATCCAATAATTCAAGGGCTTTTTTGCCCAATGCTACTGCATCAGCATATTTTGCTTGTAGTGTTGCTTGAATGATTAAAATATTATAAATATCTGCTTTTTCTAAGGCATTTTTTGCATTTTCAAGGGTAATTTGGGCGTATTTTTCTGAATTTTCAAAATTCCCATTGAGATATTCTACCTCCATCAATTCCCTAAACAATCTCAAAGCAAAATTATATTCATTTTCCCAAATATTTCCATTGGTGAATGTTAATGTTTTTTGTAAATAATCCAAAGCACTTGTATAAGCATTTGCATTTTTAGCTTTGATTGATGCTTGAAAATTTAATTTTTTTAATACTTTAAGGGTTTCAACATCTTCAATAATTTCTTTTGCTTTGTTGAGTTGGTTGATGATATTAAAAACTTCTTGGTCTAATTTTTCGTCAGATTGGTTGTTTTTTAATAACATTTTTCCAATTTTTAAATGCACATTTGGGATATTTTTTTCTTCAATCAAAGAATAAGAAGCCTGTTGTATGCGGTCGTGTTGGAATTTATAGCCTTTTTCTGTGGTTGAGATAAGCTGGTCTTCCAGTGCATATTCCAAATAGGCTTCAATATGCCTCATTTCTGTAATTGCTTTTAGGATTTCAGCATCAAATTGTGTATTAAACGCTGATGCAAATTGTAACAAAGTAATTGTTTCTTGAGGCAATTTTTCAATTTTATTTACCAACAATTCCACCACATTATCTGTGATATTTTGGGCTTTTATTTTTTCATTGTCCCATTTCCATTGATAATTTTGGTAATCAAAACTTAGTAGATTTTCTTCATATAAAGTGATTAGAAATTGATTTACAAAAAATGGATTACCTTGTGTTTTATCAAAAGTAAGTGTTGCTAAATTTTTTGAGGAATTTTCATCTGTTTTTAGCGTGTCAATGATAATATTTTTGATGTGTTCTAAAGTCAAATTCCTTAAACCAATGCTTTCAATGGTGGTATATTCCGCCAAATCTTTAAGTGTAAAACTCAAAGGGTGTGCCTCATCAACTTCATTATCACGATAAGAGGCAATAATGAATAAATATTGATGTTGGGCATTTTGCAAAAATAATTCTATCAATTCCAAACTTGCACCATCAGCCCATTGCAAATCATCAATCACCAGCACAACAGGGTGTTCTCTTTTGGTAAATACTTTTATAAATTGCTCAAAAGTATAATTAAACCTATTTTGTGTTTCTGAGGAAGTCATTTTTTCTACTTCTGGCTGTTTGCCAATGATAAATTCCAAACGAGGAATTACCTCCACAATTACCCCACCATTGCCATCTAAGGCATTTAATAGCTCTTTTTTCCAATTTTCAATTTTTTCTTTGGATTCTGTTAAGATATTATCTATCAACACATCAAATGCCTGAATAATGGCAGAATATGGAATATTTCGTTGAAATTGCTCAAATTTTCCTTTGATATAATAGCCTTTTTCTTCGGTAAGTGGTTTTTGAACTTCTTGGATGAGGGCAGATTTTCCAATGCCTGAATATCCTTTCACAAACATAATACGTGCTTTGCCTTCTTCACAAACTTCTTCAAAAACCTGTAATAATTTTTTGGTTTCTTCTTCTCTGCCATATAATTTTTGGGGAATATTAAATTTATCCGAAAAATCTTTTTTTCCCAATTCAAATTTTTGTAGGTTAAAAATATTTTCGTTAGGATTGTTTGCTTTTGATAATTCATCTAAACAAAAGTTCAAATCATTTTCCAAACCTTTGGCAGATTGATAACGGTCTTCTGCATTTTTGGAAAGCAATTTTAAGATAATATTTGAAATAATTTCAGGAATATTTTTATCCAACAAATGCAATGCTTTTGGCATCAAGGCAATATGTGCGTGGATAAGCTCAATAGGTTCAGACATTTGGAAAGGCATTTCGCCTGCCAGCATTTCATACATCAATACACCCAATGAATACAAATCAGTGCGATAATCAATATTTCTATTCATTCGTCCTGTTTGTTCAGGCGAAATATACGCCAAACTTCCTTCCAAATGATTGATATTAACCATTTCTTTTTTTTCCACAGAAAGCTGTGTAGAAATATCAAAATCAATGATGGTGGTTTGGAGTGTATCGGGATTTATTAAAATATTTGTTGCATTTATGTCTTTGTGAATAACATTTTTCTCGTGAATTAACTCTAATGCTTTTGTGATATTGATGGCGATTTTTAGGGCATCTTTTAGGATAACTTTTTTATCTTTAAAAATTCTAAAAAAATTAGCCAATGTCAATCCTTCCACGTACTCGGTTACAATTGCAACAGAATTATTTTGTTGTATAAAATCAAATACTTTTACGACGCCTTTATTTTGAGTATTTTCTTGCGTATTTTGTTGTATATTTTTTGTAATTTCATATTCCATTTCAAGGCGTTTTAATTCGCTTGGCGTGGGATAAATTGAGGCAGTGGTTTTTAAAACAACTTGTATATTATTTGGGTCAGAAGCCAAAAAAATATTTGTTTTTTCTGATTTATAGATATTTTTTATAATGCGATAGTTTGTTGTATCTTCCATTTTATTTTTTTATTTTTTATAAAATCTTAGTAAAACTTTTAAAACTTTTGGAGGGGTTTTAAATCCTCCAAAAGTTATAATATGTAAAAGAAATTTTTAAAAATTGGGATAAATATATTGTTCAAACATTGATTGTATGTGTGGTCTGTGTTTTTTGTCTAATTTATTGATTAACTCTTTGTATTCTTCGGTGTGGTTGATGCTTGTTGTTGTGGTGTGAATATCAGGCACCCAAACAGGGTGCAGGGTAAAACCAAAATTAAATTCTGGGTGTGTAAGCACACAAACTGCACCTTGTTTTAAATTACTTGCATCAAAAATCCATATTTCACGCAAGTAATTTATACCATCGCCTTCTTCTTCCACGCCATTTATCATTGTGGTAAAAAGATAACCGTCCATACTTGGGTCTGTGTTTGGATTAGGCACTTTACGTGGTACAAATTGTATAGAACCCAAAGAATAATTATCAGGATATTGATAAAAATCTTCTATGTCCATTGTTTCAGTATTAAGCCTTGATAATTGGAAAGGAACGCCTTTTTCGCTGTACTTTTTAATATCTTCAGCAGGAACAATGCGGTTTGGATAATTTTTATAAAGGTCAAAGATGAATTTTGTTAGTCTTCGTTCTTCCAACGCTCCAAATTGCCAATAAATATTTTTGATTTCGGTTACAGGTACATCTGCTGAGATGAAATCTCTAAAAGTGTAAAGACCTGCAAGCCAAGTATGAGCCCCTATGCCATTTGGATTGTCCAGTTCGCCTGTTTTAAAGGTCATTTTTTCCTCCTTAATAGTTGCATTTTCTGCATCAATTACTATTTTTCCTACACGCCCCACGTCCATAGAACCAACACACAAAATCCCTTCTGTACCTTGTTCTATGGGCATATTTGGAAAAATATTATCATAATAACGCACCCATTCAGCCAAACAAGCTGCTGCATTAGATGCAGTGTAAATGGTAATCAAATTATTATCATTGGAATAATTGGCTGTAAAATGTATAAATTCAGGACTTAACGTAACTTTTTTGGCTATTACAGTATCTTTGTCTGCAGTCAAATCAGCACGCTTGATGATGTACAAAGGTGTATTTGCCATTTGAGGCTTTGTAGTAAGTTGTCGCAGAAAAGCATTTATCCTTTCATTGTGCGGAAAAGGATTATTCATTAGCACATCTAACGAAAGTTTGAAAGCCCCATCAATCAAAATTACATAATCTTTGCTAATGCTGGTTTGGTGCATACATTGCCAAATGGTAATATTTTGCCCTTTTTCATCAACCACACGCCAACGATTATGTGTGTTGGTGTCTGTAAAACGAAGCAAATAAACTGCATCTTCCAAAGTAGTTTCTTTGTTAAACCAAGATTTGATACTTTTTATGATTGTTCGTATCAATTTGGCAAGCCAAGATTCTTTAATTTCTTTGGCAATTTTCTTTTCAAGGTGTGTAAAAAAAGACTCAAATGTAATTTCTTGTTTATCTTCATCTCGTTTTTTTTCTAATTCTATGATAGATTCTTCTATCAATCGCTCTGCTAATTGTGGATTTGATTGTAATTGAGGCAACAAACCAGACGCTTCTAACAAAGTTTTGACAGATTTGGTATAATTAACTGTGAAAAGTTCTTTGGTAACAGGGTCAAAAGTTGGGTGAGCTGTTCCTTGAATGAGTTTGAAAATCCAAGGAACAATAGGAGGCGTCGCAGCAATATAATCTTTTAGTTTTCCAATGGGTGTGGTAATTTTTAATTTGTCAGCATCAAATTCGTAAGGTCGCCCCAAATCTGCAGTAGCTAATAATTTAACTTTATTATCTCCTTTAAATTTTACAGGTACTACTGCTGTTCCAAGAAGCTCCGCAGCACCCAAAGTAAATGATAATCTTGCAATACCCATATTTTTAAAGCCAAGTATTTTATGCAAGGGCATACCATATTTGGTGGCTTCATCTGCATAAAAAGATGGTGTTTTAAGCAAATCAGATTGTAGTTTTATCACGCCTGGCGTTGTCAAATCAAACTTAAAAATATAAC
>JAAFIN010000079.1 GCA_013297825.1 Cytophagales bacterium | reverse complement strand
GGCATACAAGGTACAAGCAAAGGCACTACCACCAACGTAGAAGGGTTTTATACACTTAGCTTGCCTGTTGGCACACACAACATTACTTTTCAATACATTGGTTGCAAAACCAAAACCGAAACCTTAAATGTTCCTGCGGAAGGTTTGACCTATAATATTATGCTTGACCCTGATGACAACGAAATGGCTGAAATCGTCATCACAGGCAACAATCCTGCTCACGACATCATCAAAAAAGCACAGGATAAACGTTTTTTCTATTTGGAAAAAGAAATAAATGGTTATCGTTCCAAAATTTACACCAAAATATTTGAACAAGCAGAAGAAACAGGCGGAACGATTAACCTTTTTGGGGCAAGAAAAGAAATCAAAAAAGGCATTTTTTATCTTTCTGAAACATTAAGCGAACTTAGTTTTCAACAACCCAACGACTTTCAAGAGAAAGTTTTAGCCTCCAAAGTAAGCGGTGATAGTGCAGGTTATAGTTATAATCGTGCAAATTGGATAAATTTTTATAGAAATAAAGGTTTTACTGCTAATACCATTGGTTTTGTGTCGCCTATTGCCCTGAATGCTTTTGATTATTATGAGTACAAACTTGAAGATACCGAAAAAGAAAATGGGCTTACGATTCACAAAATAAAAATTAGCCCAAAATACAAAAATGCACCTGCTTTCAAAGGTTATATTTATGTAGTAGATGAAACTTCACGTATTCACAGCGTAGATGCTTGGGTGCCAAAAGGCACAGTTCCAGGTTTTGACTCCATCAGCATACGCCAAATATATTCACCTGTTACACAAGACCCAAAAGGCGTTTGGCTTTCACGTTCTTTGACTTTTTATTTCAAACTTACAAGTAATGGCGTAAAAGGTTTTTATCACACAGTTTCGTCTGATTATGAAATAAATCCAACCTTCAAAAGTGATGAATTTGCAGGAAAAATATATGAATTTGCAGAAAATGCCAACAAAAAAGATGACCCAACTTGGGAAAATATGCGTCCTATTCCACTTACCAATTCAGAAATAGACGATTATAAACTCAAAATGACCTTAGAAGCAAATACTGCCAAGCCAGAAATAAGGGATTCCATTGTGCAGATGCAAAATTCTAATAGTTTTAGCCAAATTTTCTTTACAAGAGGCTTTAAATTGCAAAATCCTTTCTCCAAAACTACTTTCGAGGTGTCGCCCATTATGCAAAGTATTAACTTTAATACAGTGGAAGGCTGGGTTTTTGACCCAAATTTTGAATATACAAAGGTTTTTAAAGGAAACAAAACACTTTATTTAAGCCCAACTTTGCGTTATGGATTTTCTAATACACGTTTTCAAGGAAAATTAGAAGGTTTTTATACATTTTCCCCTAAAAAATTTGGAAAAATTACCTTTGAAGGCGGTCAATATGTATCACAATACAGCAATTTTACTGCAATTCAACCTGTTTTTAATACGCTTTATACGTTGTTTTGGAAAGAAAATTGGTTAAAAATGTACGAAAAGGCTTATGCAAAAGTTGGTTTGGAATATGAACTTACCAATGGACTTATGCTAAAATTGGGCGGTGAATACGCTGAACGTACCCCAATGAATAACATAGACACTACCACAACCGCAATAAATGATAAATCAAGGTTTTTTACGCCAAATATTCCTGAAAATTTGGAAAGTTTGACTAATTTTTCAAAAAACTATGATTATATTTTTGACAGACACAACGCACTTATCACAAATGCAGAATTGATTTTTACCCCAAGACAAAAATATTTGTTGCGTCCTGACGAGAAAATCCTACAAAGTTCTACACTTCCTACATTTTCAGTAAAATACACCAAAGGTTTTATGGATACTGATTTTGATGTGTTGCGTGTGCGTATGACTGATACGTGGAGTTGGGGAATTTTTGGAAATGGAAGCCTTACAATGGAAGCAGGGCAGTTTTTGAATGATAAAAAAGTTTATTTTGCAGATTTTCAGCATTTCAGAGGAAATCGCATTTTGCCTTTGCAAATTGGTTTTGGGGCGTTCCAATTATTGGATTATTATGCAGTAAGCAACACCAAAAACTATTTTCAAGCACATTGGTCGCACAATTTTAATGGTTTTTTGACGGACAAAATTCCATTTTTGAAATCAGCCCAAACCTCCTTGGTAATGGGTGCAAATTATCTTTATACTGACCTCACAGGCAATTATGCAGAAGCAGGGATTGGTTTAAATCGTATTTTGAGGTTTTTTAGAGTGGATTGGTGGTGCAGTTTTAATGAACAAGGCTTTCTTAATCAAAGTGCTAAAATTGGTTTTGCGTTTTAAAGCCTTCTAACCCCCAAAGGGCTGTTAAATTGTGAAAAAAGCTTTATAAAAACCAAATATTATATTGTTTGAAGATGTTAGTTTTGTGTCTTTCAACCCTTAGGGAGTTGCTAAAAAATTCTAAAAGGCAACTTTTCCAGCAACGCCCTAAGGGATAAAATGCTCTTTATTAAAATATTATTTGGTTTTTTATCTTAGAAAATTTAGTAATTAACAGTCCTGCCTAACACCCAAAGGGAGAATTTTGAAAAGGACATTTTAAAACTAAATTATTCAGCTTTAAATAAAAAAAACTGCTTTCTTTTACAAAAGAAAGCAGTTTTTTTATTTTTTAAATTAAAATGGATTTAATTATTCTACAATTAGTTTCTTGGCTTTTAGTGATTTTCCATTGATAGAAAGCGTATAAAAATACACACCAGCATCAAATTGTATGGTAGGAATTTTGATTTCGTGGCTACCTTTCACAAGTTCATATTCTTTGACTACTTTTCCAAGCAAGTTGCGAATAGTAACTTTTGCCTCCAAATCCTGTTGCAAGGTATAATTCATATAAGCAACTTCACGTGCAGGATTAGGATATACTTTTGTAATATTAAATTGTGGGGTTTCATACAAAAAATCATCTTGATACATTTTTTTTGTAATAAAATGTGTTTTATTTGTATGATTAACCATTGCTTTTTTGAGGTTGTTACCTTTCATAGGCAATGGCAAACGGGACGCTATAAGTTCTTTAGCTTTACCTTTTGGCAATTCGCCATTTAATTCACCGTTGTAGGCAAATAATGAATGTAAAGAAAAAAACGCAATAAGTATAAGCAGAGATTGTTTCATAAAAAAAATAATGTAAAAGGTGATAAAGAGCAGAAAGAAAGTTAAAAAAATCAATTTTATTAAAATTCTATACCCCAAATATTATTTTGGTAACCTTCTATTTATAAGGTTTTTTCAAGGTAATTTTTAATTTAAAAAATATGATTGTTTAATAATCTAAAAAACATATTCTTTTTGTATTTTCTTTTCTAATTATATTACACCAAAATTACACAATTAGTTACACTTTTTCAAAAAAAAATGCAATTTTTTTAAATTTTAACAATTTTTAAAGTTTTAAAAAGTTTAAGGTTCAAAAAGTTCAAGGTTTAAAAAGTTCAAGGTTCAAAAAGTTCAAGGTTCAAAAAGTTCAAGGTTTAAAAGTTCAAAATTCAAAAAATAAATAAATGTGTCATTCTGAAAGAATCTGGCTGTTTTGTATTTGGCTGTTTTCATTCATCATTCACCATTTACCATTCACCATTATTTCATCACCTCAATCCAACCTTTGCATTTCACACCTTTTGGCGAAGTAAGCAGGTAATAATAAACGCCTACAAGCGCATCTTGTCCCCAATCATTTTGATAATTGTCAGATTTGAAAACAGATGTGCCTATGCGTGTATAAATTTCAATTTTGTAGTTTTGGCGGTCAGGAATTACAAAAGTTTCATTTTTTCCGTCATTATTTGGCGTAATAACATTTGGCGGTGCAAGTGCATTATTTTCAACTTCTATGGTTTTTTGAAAAGTTTTTTGGCAAGCACCATTTTTTACTAAGGCAGTTATGGTATAAATTCCTGCATTTTTAAAAATATGTGCGTTTGGAATTTCTGTATTATAAGTAGTGCCATCAGATATTGTCCAAAGAAATTGATTTCCTCCCTGAAAACTTGGTTTTAACTGAATCGTGGTAGGTTTTCCGCAATCTGATACATATTCCCAATCAAAATCCCCCTTAATATCAGGCTCTACTTCCACCAAAACATTTGCCTCTGATTGGCAACCTGTATTATCTGAAATAGTTACCAAATATGAGGTTGTGCGTGTAGGATTTGCGATTGGATTAGGAATATTAGGATTACTAAGCCCCAAAACAGGCGACCAACTGTACTGCACATTGGTAAAAGGAGAAGTTGCATTAAGTTGGGTGCTTCCACCAATACATATTTTTTGGGTTGGGCTTACTTGTAAGTCAAGTGATTTTACAATAATTGTTTTAGTTTTTGTCAAAGTTTCAGGGCATTGTCCTGTGCGATTAACGGTTAATGTAATGGTATAAGTACCTGTTTGGTTAAGTGTAAAATTTACTTGTGATTGGTTGTTAAATGTTCCTATGCTCTGCACATTCCACGTCCAACTTGACACTTGAAGCCCCAAACCTGTTGTATCATATTTTAGTCGCACAAATGCAGGCAAACAAAATTCGCCTGTTGGAACATTTGCCCCATTAAATATGTCAAAGTCATTTGGTAGTGGCGGAATAACGGTTACTTTGGCGGTTTTGGTTTTTACACAACCATTATTATCTGTTGCGGTAAGTATATAAGTGGTTGTTTCGGTTGGGGTAGCAATGGGATTGGCAATCGTCGGATTATTTAAACCTGTGGTGGGTGTCCAACTATATGTAAATGGATTAGATGATGTAATATTAGAAGTAAGTTGCACAGGTACGCCTTTGCACGCTGTTACATTGGTGTTTTGGTCTATTGTAACCATTGAAACCCTAAATGTTTTGGTAACTGTTACAGAAGGCAAACACGCCACAGGATTGCCTGCGGTAAGCGTAACCACATAATCGCCTGCACTTGGAAACTGAAAATTAAATACAGAGGTAGTGCTTACAGTTACGCCATCTACTTTCCACAAAAAAGTCGTTGCTCCTATGCCTTGATAACGAATAATAGATGGAAATGGAAATTTACAGGCTTGTTGCACAATAACATTTGTTCCTGCATCAAAAATATTAAAATCAACTATCAAAGAACCAATATCAAATTTAAACGCAGCGTTATTGCAATTTGGGCTATTATTGGTGGCTGATACTGCTCCTGATGTGGTTGGAAATGTATTGGATTGTCCGCCACAAGATGCACAAGCAGAGTGATAAATAATACCACTTTTTTCAAACCTACAAGTCCCACCATCTACGTGGTCGCCTGTGGTGCTTGCCCCAAAAAATGTTCCATATAATAATGAAAGTGCATCTTTTTGCAAAATCATAAAATAAAAATCCCCCCCATCTGTTACAGATTTTACCGCATCAGGCGTAACAGGCAAACCTGTTGTACTAAGACCAGGACTTAATCCTGCTCCCCAACCCGCAATGTAAATATTTCCGCAATTATTAACCATAAATGCAGTGGGCGAAATATCAGGAGCATTTTTTCCTGTCCCTATGGTCGTTGAAAATAACGAAGTGGTAAGATTTGGGTCAAATTTTTGGATAAATTGCCCACTATTTGGATTAGAAAATACGCCACTGCTTCTGGGGTAATTGCCATTGGTAAGCCCCAACACGTGAGGATTGTCTTGTGGGTCAAAATCCACAAAAAATATTTGATTTGCAAGGCTTGTGCCTATGTATGTAACCTGTTGCAATGCACCTGTATTGCTAATTTTTGCTAAAAAACCTTCATCACTTCCTAAATTTGTTGCTTGATAAGGTGCTGGTGCAGAAACAGGAACATTCGCCCTAAGATTTGGGCTCAATGTTACCCCACATACGTAAATATCGCCCAAACTATTGATTTTTAAGCCATAAATTGCATCAAAACCACTTCCCCCAAAATACGAACCCCAAATTACTTGTGTAAGTGTTGGGTTAAATTTTATAATAACACCATCTTGATTGCCTAAAAGTGTAGGTTGAAAGGCGTTTTGTAAAGGCAAACTATTGGATTTTGTGGTGGAAGCAATGTAAATGTTATTTTGAGCATCTACGATTACCTCGCCTCTGAATTGGTCACCATAATTATTGATAGATGTAGGCGAAGTATCATTTACACCGTCATTTAAAGTTCCACCAATGTATGTAGAACCTATCAACTGACTACCTGCTACATTAAACCTTGTAACAAACATATCTATTCCATTGTTATATGCAATTCCATTGATATTTGAGTTTGTACCTCCTCCAAAAGTAACATCTATTGCTCCCTGCGTGGTGGGAAAATTATTTGAGCCTGTTGTGCCAAAAACAATAAGTTCTTTGTTGGAATTAACTACCAAACTATGTGGGAATTCGCTGTTATTTCCACCCAAATACGTACAATAAATAAGGCTTGTGCCTTGTGGATTAAATTTTAAAATGCCAACATCTACCAATCCTTGTCGTGTAACTTGAAATGCACCTTGTGTAACAGGAAAACCTGTGGTATTGTCTGAAAAAATAATACCTCCTGCATACAAATTACCATCTTCATCAAAAGTAGCAGTACTTCCCCAATTATCTGCAAATGAGCCTGAATAGGTTGAAAAAATCAAAACAGGGTCAATAATTAACTCGTGATTTGTGTCGTATTTTTGGGGAAAATGAAATGAAACTTCATTACCTTCCAAATAAAATTCTGTTGGGACTTCTATTTTTTTGCCATTGATGACTTGGTAACTATAAGGTTTTTGTTCTTTAATTTCGCCCAAAGATGTTTTTATAACCAGATTTCCATTTTCCAAATATAATTTTTCTGCACCTTTGTACTTCATTTTTATTTGGTCAGTTTTTGCAAAGGATTTTACGTGAAATTCATACTTTAGACTTTTTTCTTGTGTAAAAACCATTGCATCAATACCATTATACACATTTTCGTATTGGATTTGGTCGTAAGATTTTGCACCTTTTCCCCATTTTTTTTCATCATTTCCAAAGAAATAATTAAAGGTTGTAGCACGAGATTTTTGTGCTTTTAAAGTGGTATTTTTGTTATATTTCAAAAATTCTACGCTAATATGATGTGCATCTACTTTTTCAGGTAGATTTTTGAGCATATCATCTGTAATTCCTGCAATACCGTGAGGCACTTGCATTTGGGCTTTGTTATAAATGGTATAATGAAAACCGTCTTTGGTTAGCCAAAAAAAACCGCTTGGAATTTCAGCCCTGTATTGCACCTGATTATTCCATTGCCCTTTATTTTCCACAAAACAAATGGCGTTTGCTTGTTTGGTATCAAGGTGGCGAGGTTGAGAAAAAACAAAGCCCCCCAGCCCCCAAAGGGGGAGTATAAAAATTATTATTTTATAAAATGAAATGAAATTTTGAGATAAGAACAGAAACGGAAAATAAGAAACAAATTTTTTCATAATTTTTTGTTTTATTTTAAAAATAAAAAAATGAATATTTTAAACTTTTTGAACCTTTGAACTTTTTGAACTTTTTGAACTTTTTGAACTTTTGAACTTTTTGAACCTTTGAACTTTTTGAACTTTTTAAATATTTTTTTCTATATGTATTTTTACAAATTGCAAAGCGTTAATAATTTTTTTTAAATCATCTTTATCTGTTGCATCAAATGCTTTGCTTGATGTGTATTCTTTATCCTTTAAAACAATAAAAAACCATAATTGTCCAATATTATACATACCATAAATAGGCAAATTTTTGCCATTATTTTTGGCTTGTGCAACAAGCATAGCAATCAATAACTGCCCTTGTGGGTCAGTTACTACTTTGCGTTGTGCTTTGTATTCATTGAGAAAAAAGAAAGGCGTTTGAGGACGTTGTTTTCCTGTTGCGACCACCATTTCTACCCTACCACGAAGATTACAGGTGTTATTTTGAGCATCAATAAGACTTGCCTCTATGGTTGCCTCCATAAAAGTACGATATTTATCAAATTCATAAAAACTTACAATTTGTAATACAGGCATAATAAAAAAAACTTTCATATCTTCTTCATTCCAAAAGTTAGTGAATTTTTGTAAAAACAATCGTAATTTTTCAGAAGTTTTTTCTTCGTCATCTGTCAAAGGTTGTTGAAATTGAAGCCAATCTTGCATTAAAGTCATACTTTGGAAGTATTTTATACCAAAAGTGCGTTCTACTTCTTCAGTTTCCCATTTTTCAAAAGATTTCATATATTTCAAAGTATATTATTTTTAAAATTTAGTACAAAATTTTTATTTCTTTAAAAGAAAAGTCTGCGACTTCCCTGCTTTGTTGGTGCATTTTATCACCCTGTTGGCTTTTTCGTAAGAAATGGTCAAAATTTCAGTTCTTTTAGGAAATTGCACTTGCCAAATATTTTTGTAAGCACTGCCATCTACGGTTTCCATTTTTTGCAATTTTGCACCTTTTTTGCCTGACATATATCCAAAAATTCCAACGCCCATTTCCACGATACAATCACCTGATTTGTCATCAGCCAAAAACATATATTCTTGTGCAAAAATCTTTTCATTGCCTTTTTTATCCTTAAAAGAAAGCCCTTTTTCCAAACCTGCTTTTATGACAAAAGGCTCATTTCCAAGCAATACTTGTGTATTTGGATATTCGTGTTTTTGAACTTTGAGGGCAGTTTTTTTAACTTTTTCGCTTTCGTAGGCATACTTTCCTTCATCATAACTGATGACATAAATATATTCCAATGCTTCACCACTTTCATTGCGATAAGTGAGTTTGGTGTCTTTTTGTGCCAAAACAAAAGAATTAGCATAAAAAAGACAAAAAATAATAGTAAAAAAGATTTTTTTCATTTTGGGTTTTAAAATAAATTTTTAAGTTGTAATTGCAGTTTTAACTTCTTAGGCAAATGTAGCAAAAAAAATAATTTTAATCAAAAAAAAGTAAAATATAGGGGGAAGGAAAAAATTGTAAGGGGAAAGTAGATACAGGGGAAAATAAAATCCAAAATAGCCAAAAGAAAAAATGCTTTTATTTGAACATACAAAAAAAAATAATATTTTTGCTGAAAATTTCTCAAATTAAATCCTAAATTTAAAAAAATGAAAAAAAATTGTTTTTTTATCTTGTTTTTTATCCTATTTTTTGCAAATGTTTTTAATGCACAAGCTCAAACAAAAGGCTATGAAAAGATGGGAAAATTCACGCTCAAACAACTTGATGGACATTGGTCTGCTCCTGCCAATGTAAAACTTTTGGGCAATGGTAAAGAAATTTTATTGAAAAAATTGTTTTTTAGTATGAGTGAAATGGCACTGGCTATTACAATGGATTTTCAGGAAATTGTTAATGATAAACCCACAGGAAAAGATGAATCAAGAGGAATTTATACGCTTTCACTTGCGAATGATGTACTTGTATTGATGATGAACAAAGACGAAACAGACGACAAAGACAGTGCTTTTACACCTTATATTTTTGTGGTGAAAAAAATAGACGCACAAAATATGATTTTATCCACTGACAAAGAAGATTTTATTTTTAAAAAAGTAAAAAACTAAATCTTTTTTTGTAAAAAAGTGTTTTAAACTTGATAACGACATTTTAACCTTCCAAAATTATTAAACTTTTGGAAGGTTGCATAAATTAAATAAAATAAAAAATGAAAAATACTATCACAGAAAATACCACAAAAGAACCACAAACCAAACGCATCAAACCTGATTGGCTCAAAATAGAAATTCCAGGCGGACAGGAATATGTAGGTGTAAAAAATATTGTAGATGAACATAAACTGCATACCATTTGCCAAAGCGGAAAATGTCCTAATATGGGCGAATGTTGGGGACGTGGCACTGCTACATTTATGATTTTGGGCGATATTTGTACACGTGCTTGTAGATTTTGTGCGGTAAAAACAGGAAAACCTTTGGGCGTGGATTGGGACGAGCCTTTGCGTGTTGCCAATTCTATAAAATTGATGAAACTCAAACACGCAGTTATTACCTCAGTTGATAGAGATGACCTCAAAGATGGCGGTTCTACTATTTGGCAAATGACCATAAATGCCATCAAAGAACATTGTCCCACAACCACAATGGAGGTTTTAATTCCTGATTTTAAAGGAAATACCGAAAATATCCAACGAGTGATAGATGCAAAACCAAATGTTATTTCGCACAATATGGAGACTGTGCGAAGATTAACAAGACAAGTACGCAGAAACTCGGATTATGACAGAAGTTTGAGCGTTTTAAAATATGTGTCAGATGCAGGAATTAGAGCAAAATCAGGGATTATGCTTGGATTAGGCGAAACAGACGAAGAAATTATTGAAACAATGCAGGATTTAAGAAATGCAGGTGTTCAAGTCCTTACGATTGGGCAATATCTTCAACCTACCAAAGAACATTTGGAAGTAGAAACCTATATTACACCTGAAATGTTCAAAAGATATGAAGTTTTAGGCTTAGAAATGGGATTTAGGTTTGTAGAAAGTGGTGCATTGGTGCGTAGTTCGTATCACGCAGAAAAACACGCAGTTGATTTATAAATTATTTCAAATAACCGCAATAATTTAGAATAATTTAGTTTGTATTATAAAAATAAAAGGAAAAACCCTATTTTATTGATAAAAAACATCAATAAAATAGGGTTTTATATCTATTTTTCAACGAATTTTAAAACTATACAATAGTTTGCCTTGTATCTTAAACCTTTTTGAATTTTCTAAAATATTTTTTCTAAATTTAAAAACCTTTTTGAGCTTTGTTAGTTAATCTATTTAATATGATAGTAATGCTATTATTTTACTATTTTACTATTATTATTTTTTAATTGTTATTTTAAAAACTAACAGTTTCATTTTAAACTAACACGTTTATTTTTTTTAACTTTTTCTACTAAAAAAGAAAATTAAAATTATGGCAGAAAACTTAGTACCTATTACAGTCGCTTATGGTGATGGTATTGGCCCTGAAATTATGGACGCAACACTCCGCATTATCACCGCAGCAGGTGCAAAAATCAAAACGGAGGTCATAGAAATAGGTGAAAAAGTGTATATGGGCGGAAATAGTGCAGGTATTGCACCAGAAGCTTGGGAATCACTTAGAAGAACAAAAGTTTTTTTGAAAGCTCCTATCACTACCCCACAAGGTGGCGGTTTTAAAAGTCTTAATGTTACTACACGCAAAACTTTGGGGCTTTTTGCTAATATTCGCCCTTGTATTTCTTATCACCCTTACGTAAAAACCAAACACCCAATTATGGATTTGGTGATTGTACGCGAGAATGAAGAAGATTTGTACGCAGGTATTGAACACCAACAAACTGACGAAGTAACCCAAACGCTGAAACTTATCTCTCGTCCTGGTACAGAGAAAATCGTTCGTTATGCTTTTGAATATGCAAAAGCATACAACCGCAAAAAAGTAACTTGTTTTACAAAAGATAATATTATGAAACTTACTGATGGTTTGTTTCACAAAATATTTGATGAAATTGCAAAAGAATATCCTGAAATAGAAAACGAACATTGGATTGTGGATATTGGTGCAGCGAAAATGGCTGACACTCCTGAAGCATTTGATGTAATTGTAATGCCTAATTTGTACGGTGATGTGCTTTCTGACGTTGCAGCACAAATAACAGGTTCAGTTGGTTTGGCGGGTTCTGCGAATATTGGCGAAGGTTATGCAATGTTTGAGGCAATACACGGTTCTGCACCACGTAGAGCAGGTCAAAATATGGCTAATCCGTCAGGTTTGCTTTTGGGTGCTGTGCAGATGCTTGTGCATATTGGACAGGGCGACATTGCAAGCAAAGTACATAATGCTTGGTTGCGTACTATGGAAGATGGCGTACATACTTACGATATTTTCAAAGAAGATACCAGCAAAGAAAAAGTAGGTACAAAAGAATTTGCTGATGCAGTTATCGCAAGACTTGGACAAACGCCAAAAAACCTTAAAACAGTAGAATATCAAGCTGGAAAAACTATCAGCGTAAAAGCAAACCCAACTACAAAAGGCAAAAAAGAACTTGTAGGTGTGGATATTTTCTTACATTGGACAGAAAAAAATGGCGAAAAAAATGCTGATGTTTTAGGTAATCAAATTGCGAAAATAAAAGAAGGTGATTTGGGTCTTTATATGATTACAAATAGAGGCTTAAAAGTATATCCTAATGGTTTTCCTGAAACTTTCTGCACTGACCATTGGAGATGTAGATTCCAAAAACCTAATGATGCACCACTTCATTACAGCGAAGTAATTGGGCTTTTGTCCAAAATTACAGAAGCTGGTTTTGACATCATCAAAACCGAAAATCTTTGTACTTTCAATGGTGAAAAAGGTTTTTCTATGGGACAAGGACAGTAAAGTGTTGAATGGTAAATGGTAAATGGTGAATGTTAAATGAAACAGCCAAATACATTTTTTAAAACCAACTATTTTAAAATAAAAAAAAATGCTTACTAAGTTTTTAAAAAATTTAGTGAGCATTTTTTGATTGTCTGATAATTTTTATGAAAAAAGAGGGAAATGATATTTTGTAGCACACACTTTTAGTGTGTGTCTTTGTCAGAATTATATTTAACCTTGTTTTCACACACTAAAAGTGTGTGCTACATTATTCTTGCATAAACATTGTCGGAGAATCCTTTTTGTGGAATACTTTTTCTGTTTTGGGTGTCATTCTGAAAGAATCTGGCTGTTCTGTGCAGTAAAACACCCATATTTCTATGGAACGACAAATTAGTTTTTTCTTTTTCCACAAAATTTTAACTTTTAAACCTCAAACTTCTAAACGCTTATAATTGCCTCGCAAGCCTCTTTTATTTGTTCTTCTGTGATAATCAAAGGAGGAGCAAGACGCATAGCATTATCACAATACAAAAACCAATCAGTAAGAAAACCTTTTGCAATAAGTTTGTCAATGATATTTTTCATTTGCAAAAAATCATCAAATTGAACTGCCATCATTAACCCAATTTGGCGTACCGCTCTAATTTTTGAATTTTCCCCTAATCTTCCCCCTTTGGGGGTTAGGGGGCTTTGTAAATATTTTCTAAATAAAAGTCCTTTTTCTTCTGCTAATTCTACTAGCGTTTTGCCATTTTCATCTTTTTCTAATAAAGTATTGATATTTGCCAACGCACTTGCACAACAAACAGGATTACCGCCAAATGTTGTGATATGCCCCAAAATTGGGTTATTTTTTAAAACTGACATTATTTTTTGCGTACTTACCACCGCCCCAATCGGAAGTCCAGCCCCTAATCCTTTGGCAAAAGTTACCATATCAGGAAGAATATTTTGGTTTTCTGAATTATAAAGATGCTCCATTGCAAACATTTTGCCTGTACGCCCAAAACCTGTTTGTACCTCATCAAATACCAACAAAGCCCCAACTTCATCACATTTTTTGCGGAGTGCCTCAAAATAATTTTTACACGCAATTTTTACGCCTGCCTCACCTTGTACCACTTCTATAATTACGCAAGCGGTTTTTTTGGTAATTTTTTCTAAATCTGAAAAACTCCCATACCAAATTTGATTGGTTTCAGGCAAAAGCGGTCTATAATTTTGTTTGTAATGTTCGCCTCCTCCTATGGACAACGCCCCTTGTGTGCTACCGTGATACGCCTCATAACACGAAATAATCTCCTGCCTGCCTGTGCTTCTTTTGGCGAGTTTCATTGCAACTTCTATAGCTTCTGTTCCTGAATTAACAAAATAAACACTTTCTAAATTTTTATTATTATCTTGATGTTTTGGTAAAAGTTCTGTGATTTTTTGAGCCAATAAAACCTGCGGACTATGCACCATTTCGCCATATACAAGCACGTGCATATATTTTTGGGTTTGTTCGTTGATAGCTTTTATGATATTTGGGTGGCAATGTCCAAGATTACTTACTGCAATTCCTGCTATCAAATCCATATATTTTTTGCCTTGTGTATCATACAAATACATTCCTTCTGCTTTTTCAATTTCAAGCATCAAAGGACTTTCCGAAGTTTGGGCAAGATGTTGCAAAAATAAATTACGTAAGTGCATTTTTTTTAATGGTGAATGGTAAATGTTGAATGGTAAATGGAACAGCCAAATTCAATGATAAATGATGAATGTTAAATGATAAATGGAACAGCCAAATTCAATGATAAATAAAACAACCTTTTTTGATGGTAAATAAAGTATTCCAACCAAAGAAATTGATGTAAGTATCAATACTAAAATAGTTTGTATTATGGGTTTTCAACTCTTGGAGGGTTTTAAACCCTCCAAGAGTTTTAGAAGCGTTTTTTTTATAAAATTACTTTTTTTGAATAATATAAACTAAATAAGTATAGTTGTTTAGGTTTAAAAGTTGAAATCCTATAAATTTGTATTTAATCCTAAAAATTCTGCTTTTATTTGGCTGTTTCATTCATCATTTAACATTTATCATTCATCATTTATTATTATTTCCTTAATTTTTTAAAAAAATCTTTAAGGATTTTTGAACAATTATCAGCCAAAACGTCTTTTTCAACCAAAGTTTTTGGGTGAAGGAGATTGCCTATTTTTTCAAAACCCCTTTTTGTATCATTTGCCCCAAATACTACTTTGCCCATTTGCGACCAATACAATGCTCCTGCACACATCACACAAGGCTCTAAGGTAACATAAAGCGTGCATTGTGAAAGATATTTTGTCCCAAAATGCGAAGTAACCGCACTTATACACAGCATTTCAGCGTGGGCGGTTACATCACAAAGTTGTTCAGTAAGGTTGTGATTTTTGGCAATGATTTCGCCAGAAGGGGACACAATAATAGCCCCAACAGGAATTTCGCCTTTTTGATATGCCAATTCTGCCTCTTGGAGGGCTATTTGCATATAATCTTGTGAGGTCATTACACAGCAAGAGGCGTGATATTGATGGCTTCTATGTGTTTTACTTCTGTTACCATATTTTTTACAGCATCTTCAATACCTGCTTTCATCGTCATTTGGGACATAGGACACGAGCCACAAGCCCCCAAAAGTTCAAGTTTTAAGATACCTTCTTGTGTAAATTCTATCACTTTCACATTTCCGCCATCTTGTGCAAGATAAGGGCGTATGCTATCCAATGCTTTTTCTATGCGATTAAGGATTTCTGACATGGTTTTTTGTGGGCTATAAATGATTTTTTCTATTATTTTTTAATAAAATTATTTCTGTAAAAATAATGTTTAATTTTTGAAACAAAAAGAAAATCAAAATAATTCAAAAAATATAGTTTTATGGAGTTAAAAAGTTTAAAGTTCTTATTTTATGATTTTTCGTAGAGGCATTGCGGTTGCTCTGTCACAGCTAAATTTTAAATAAAAAAAAACGGTTGTCTGACAACTTTTGTGGAAAATTATTTTTAATTCCCTACTTCACGTGGGGTTACTATTAGGGTTTTTAAAATGAAGTCTAAAAATTGATAAAAAACATCAAAATTTTACAAAAAAAAGAAAAAAATCCGTGAAAATCGGTGTTAATCCGTAAAATCCGTGTTCCAAAATGCTTTCATTTAAAGAACTCTATTATTCAACCCCTTTGGGATTGTTTAAATGCGTTTTTTTACACAGAAAAACCTTTTCAGGGTTTAACTTAAAACGTAGGTAATAGCAAATCCACAAAAATTGTTAGATAACCATTTATTTTATATTTTTGAAAAAATTAAAAAAACACCCCAATAAAATTTTATGGTTGATATTACTTGGTGGAACACTTTACCAAAAAAATTGCAAAATTATCTTTTTGCATCTGTGAGTTTGTGGAAAAAAAGCAATATTTTGCTCACGCCTGAATTTATCAAAAGAAATGAACGAGATAATTACCATTGCAAAAGCCCACAAGAGATTTATGAGGCATTTTATATGTGTGATTTGGTGGTGGATATTTATCCCAATTTTTTTGATGATTTGAATAAATTGTCTTATTTATCATTGGAAAATACACGTTTGGGTGATTACACCGAAATAGGAAAATTGGTAAATTTAGAAGGTATCAATTTTACGGATTTTAAGCGTGGAAAAAGTGTTGATTTTTTGGTTACATTAACTAACATTAAAAGGTTGGAACTTCCTAATTTGGAACTAAAAAATCTTAATTTTGTTGAAAAAATAGCAAGTTTGGAATATTTAGATATTGAGTACAACAAAAAAATAACCAACATCATCGCACTTTCTAATTTAGAAAATCTTAAAGAATTAAATTTGGGTTCTTTGAAAAAATTAGAAGATTTAAGCCCAATTTCTAATTTGAAAAATTTAGAAAGTTTGATAATTAGCTCAACAAATGTATCAGATATTACACTTTTGGAAAATTTAGAAAATCTAAAAATTCTATCTTGCATCAATGTAGATATTCCAAATATAGACGTTGTATCAAAATTCACAAAATTGGAAGAATTATACATATCTTCAAATCTCATTACAGATTTTTCGCCTTTGGAAAATTTAATTTCTTTAAAAAAACTTATCTTAACAAGCACCAATTTTAAGGATATTTCAAAACTAAAAAATCTCAAAAATCTTGAATATATTAACCTTAATTATACCAAAAACCTTGAAAACTTGGAGGTTTTAGGAAGTTTTACACAACTAAAATCTATTGATATGTACGGAATTGTGATGTCAGATATTAGTTTTGAGTGGCTTTCTTCGCTCAAAGAACTTACAGAATTTAATATTATGATTCCAAAACATCTTAAAAAAGATGATGTGAGAAAACAATTAAACGAAATATTTGGGTCGCAAAAAGTGGAGATTAAATTACACAGTTGGTAAAAAATAATTTGGTAAAAAAACAATAATAAAAAAACCTTTTCCAAAATTTAATTTTAGAAAAGGTTTTTTCCATAGTAGCTTTGATTTTTTATTTTTGGAATTGATGTCAGTATTTTATTTTTGTTCCTTAATTGCTTTCAAATTTTCTAAAAAACCCACATCAATTTTCCAATTTTCCAAAGCAAGGTCATAACTTTTACTGTTTTTTGTGATGCGTAATGTTTGAGGCGAACCTTTTTTTATCGTTTCCATGTCCAAATCCACTTTACCAGTATATTTTATTGCACCTTCCATTGAACTTCTATCACGCTGCACTGCACGATAATCAAATGTTTGTAATGAAGGCGAATTCATAAAATCTTTTAAAATATCCCATTCTTTTGAGTAATAAGATTTGCCAGTAGGAATAGCACGAATCCAATCTGGAAAAGGTTGAGGTTTGTTATAGACACTTTGTTGCAAATTATCCAAACAAAAAGCATAAATTTTTTGGTATAAAGCAGTTCCTTTATATTTCTTTTCTTTTATCAAAACTGCTACAATCACATCATTGATATAGCTTCGTTCTGTTTGACCAAAAAAATGATTACTTATTTCCTCTGCCCATTTTTCAGATTCTATGTTATAACTATTTAATTCCAAAAGACATTTGAGTATTTTTTGGAGTCTTTGGTTATGATTGGCGATAGCTTCTGCAGAAAAATAATTGTTTTTTGTATCTAATATCAAATATTTAGGTAGATTTTCTAAATATTGCGGGAAAAGATTTATTTGTTCATCAGCAAAAGATTTAAAACTATTGTCTTTACGCAAAATAGTAAAAAGTTCTGTCCAATGTGCCCAAGCATCCATATTCTGGGTTTGCATCAATCCTTGAAAAATTTTACTAAAAGCCTCCACAGGGTAAATTCTGATGAGTTCTATCCAATTTTTCAAATCAATAAATTGAAAAAATTGGGTTAATTTATCGCCATTTTTTAAAAATTTATCGTTATCTTCCAAAAGAATCCAGGTTTTTGCAAAACCATTCACATCTACATCTTTCAAAGATTCAAGCAGAGGTTTTGAGTTGGGTATGGTTATATTTGCTAAAATTTTTAAGATATAAGTTTTTGATTCAAAGTCTATTTCTACTTTATTGGTATAATAATTTAACCATTTTAAATTTTCTTTCAAGCCCAAATTTGCTAACACCTTTTGATGATGTTTTTTTGACCAAACCACCATTGCTCCATAATGATACCAATATTCCATCGTCATACCTGCATTACCTGTGTAGCCTTCTGCTTGTTTTTCAAGCGGTTCGCCCTCTCCTATTTTTAAGGCAGTAATAATTTTTTTTGTATCCATTTTCAACTCCCCTAATGTTGGTAAGCCATCATTTGCCCAGTGTTCAATCTGTGTGTATTCTTCAAATATATCATCACCCATCAAACTATCCGCAAGTTCATCATCATCATAATCATCATAATCTCTGTACTTTCTTCCACGTCCACGTGATTTTGTTTTGATACTTTCATAATCTATATCACCCATCATATAATGCGTCAATAAACCTAATTTTACAAAAAAACCTGCCTTTTCTGCTGCTTGTGTCAAGATTTCAAAACGTGAATTGTCTGATAATTTTAGATGTTCAGCAGAAAAATTGGTGGGCGTGTATTGGTGGTCAAGCGTAATTATTTTTAAAGGTGATTCATCATCAATTTGATTTTCCCAAGTATGTAATAATTCAACTAATTGATTGGTTTTTTCTTGATTAGCTGAGGCAGAATATTTTGTTTCTTGGATTATTTGTGATAAATTATAAACCAAACTCACACGATAACCTTTGAGCAATGTGCGTACTTCGTGGTCGCAATCTGCATAAAAAGCGGAATATGCAATTTTGTCATTTTGAGCATCTTTTGCCATATCTATCACCATTTCTTGGTTTTGAAAACGCACAGCCAATTCTCCACCTTCGTATTGAGAGGGCAAAGTAATGGTAAGTGTAGCAAACATATTCACTTCTTTTTCAGAATCTTTATGCCAAGTGAAAAAATCACCTTTTTCATAAATCAACAATTTGTAAAGTGATGCAGATATATTTTTGTGTTCCAAACCTAATTGTTTGCTTACATCACCCAAAATATCATCTAAAGTTTGACTCCATTTTTTATTTTTGAAAGAAATATTTTTTGCATCTATTTCCCAGGCTTTTCTAACCTTGTCATCTAAGATTGTTTTGCTTCCTTTTCCAAAAGGTGCTTTTTGAGCAATCTGAATTATATTTTGGGCTTGCAAAGGTGTTATGGGCAAAGCAAGTTCTCCAAAGCCTTTTATTTCCAAACCAATAGCCATCAAATCTTTTGTGCCTTTGGCTACAAATTCGCCTGTGTTTTCAATATCATTTAAAAAATCGAGGATATCTTCTTCAATTTTATTCATATTTATAAAAATTGGTTTTAAGTTTTTTTTAATGTTTTTGAATAACAAAGATAAATATTTTTTCTTAATGTTCCAAGTTACATTTCATTTGAGACTTATAACAAAATAATATTTTGAACTTAGTGCAAAATTAGAGAAGTGAGAACAAAATTTTTTTTACCAAAAAAGAAAGGGTTCTCTGACAATTTTTATGGAATAACCATGTAGCACATTTTTATTATGTGAAAACATAGTTAAATGAGGTTTTGGCAAAGATACACATTAAAAGTGTGTGCTATAAAATATCATTTTTTCCTTTTTCCACAAAAATTGTCAAAAAGTAAAATTTTATATTATCCTTTTGATACAAGATTTTTAAATATTTATTTTGGCAAAATAGGCAATGAAAAACTAAACGTACTACTTTTTCCTTGTTCGCTTATTACCCAAATTTGTCCACCATTTTCGGTTATTATTTCTCCACAAAGTTGTAAGCCTAAACCT
>JAAFIN010000078.1 GCA_013297825.1 Cytophagales bacterium | reverse complement strand
TTTTGGTAATCAGTTACCACATAACCACGAGCTTCTTCGTAGGTTTTTGCACGAGGTTCTTTGATGTCAGCAATTTCAACATAAATTACTTGTCCATTTGGTTGATTGAGCGTATAATTTCCTGGTTTCCAATCCAATTTGTCAAGCCAATTATTATCACCTTTTTGAAACGTTCCTTCGGTTATTTTGAGCGTGTTAGGAATTTGGTTAAATATTGTTTCAAGTTGTTTCTTTTGGGTCGTAAATAATGCCATTTCTACACGTTGATTGATGGGGCGATTAGTTTTTGAAAGTGGTTGCGAATTACCAAAATTTTTGATAATAAGCCTTTTTTCGTCTATTCTTTTAAATTTTAATTGTGCTATTAAAGGCGTAAGACGTTCTTGTGCCAAAGTTGCTTTTTCTGCAGGGTCAGCGTGGGCTATGATTTCCAAACGCAGATTTACGTCTTGTTTCATAATTTCAACTACTTCATTGATGACTTTTACGGTTTCTTCTGTCAGAGCATTTGAATTTTTATCAAAAAGCAAATTAGGAATTTTTACTTGTGTTATAGGATAAATTTTTCCCAAAAGATATGTTTTTAATTCTTGCAACGCTTGTGCATTGCTAAGGGTATAAATATTAGCGTTGGCACGTTGTCCCCATTGATAATTTTCTTTATTTTTTTCAAAATAATTTTTCAAAGCGGTAGTATCTTCAAGTGCTTTGTTCCAAACTTTTTCATTCATCAATGAAAAAAGCATAATTCCTTCTTTGTACTCCTGCACAAGATAACGATATTCTTGTTTTTTGTCCAAAAGATTTTCTTTTTCAAAATCCAAAATCGTTTGTTTTTCAAAATTTTTATACAAAATATCCAAATAATGTTTTTCGTCTTGTAATGTGCTTTGAGGTGCTTGTTTGAGGTAAGCATACGCCAAAAAATCTTTTACAAAAATCTCTTTTTTGCGTGCAGGTTTTTTGCTTTTGAGTGTAAATAAATTTTGTTTTGTAATTTCTTGGCTAAGGTCATAGCTCCAACTTCCTTGCAAAATACGTTTATCAGCCATATTGCGGATTTTTTCGTAGAGTTTTGGATTAGGATTTTTGTAAGAAAATTCTTTTTTGAGTTTTTCCACAAAAACACTTTGCAAATATTCAAACCTTGATTCTTTGCTTACCTCTGATTTTAGCATATTTTGCATTTCATTCATTGGCAGAAGATTTTTTCTTTCAATAAGTTTCACAATATGCCAACCATAAGGCGAAAGTACAGGTTTGCTATAATCACCTACATTTGCCAACGAAAATGTTGCACTTTCCAATTCAGGCAATATCTCGCCTACTTTAAACTCAGGCAAAAGTCCGCCTTTTGCGACAGAAGTAGCATCTTCTGAATATTTGGCACATACATTTTCCCAACTTTCGCCATTTTGAAGTTTAGAATATGCTTCATCAATACGTTTTTTGGCTTGTGATTGGTCATTTTCTGAAGGTTTTTGAGGAATTTGTTGCATAATGTGTGCAATTTGCAATTTTCCTTGTGTTTTTCTGCGGTCAGTTACTTTGAGAATATGATAGCCAAATTGTGTTCTAAATATTCCTGAAACTTTGCCAACAGGCGTTTTGTAAGCCACATCTTCAAAAGGAAATACCATTTGCAAAGCAGTAAAATAACCCAAATTTCCGCCATTGCTTTCTACGCTTGGGTCTTGCGAATATTGTTTTGCAATTTTTTCAAAAGGCTCATTGGTAGCGGTTTTTGCCAACGCTTCACCCATTTTGATAAAAGCGTTCAATGTATCAGCAGGCGAGGCATTATTTGCAACACGTATAAGAATATGCGAGGCTTGAATTTCCTCTTGCAAACGCTTGTAAGTGGTTTTTATCAATGAATCCTGCGTGGGAGCGTCCAACAAAAAAGGCATAGAAAGTTGCTCTTGATAACCTGCAAATTCTTGGCGAAATGCCTCTGTGGTGTCCATACCACGTTTTTTACCTTCTGCGATTTTGAGTTTAAATTCCCCAAAAAGTCTAAGATATTCTCTTAGATGTTTTTCTTTGTAGAGGCTATCTTTTTTGGTGGTACTTTTTTCGTAAGCATATTGAAATTCTTTGGTGCTTATATTTTGTGTGCCAACCGAAATAATATTTGGTTCTTTGCTTGAATTTGGTGATTGTGAAGGCGTACAAGCATACATACAAACACCCATCACAAAGAGATTATATTTTTTGGAAAATGATTTCAGTAACTTCATTGCGAATTTTAATATCTAATAATGTTTAAATTATAATCTTTTTTTAATCTGCAAATATAAATAATTTTCTTTGATTTTATTTTTTATAAAAAATGTAAGAAATTTTAATTTTGGTTAAACAATGTTTTTATAAAATAAAAATATAAATTTGTTTTAAATTAGAGTTCTTCAAATGAAACCACTTTGGAACACGGATTTTACGGATTAACACCGATTTTCACGGATTTTTTTCTTTTTTATAAAATTTTGATGTTTTTCATCAATTTTTAGATTTCATTTTAAAAAATCCTAATACTATTATTATGAAAATAAAAAATATATCTATCATTTTAGGGCTTGGTTTTGGAGATGAAGGCAAAGGGCTTTTTACAGATTATTTATGCGAAAAAAGCAATAAAAAAGCAATCGTAGTTAGATTTAATGGAGGACATCAAGCTGGGCATACTGTTTGGACAAAAGACAATAAAAGCCACGTTTTTTCTAATTTTGGGGCAGGAACTTTGCAAAATGTGCCAACTTATTGGTCGCAATATTGTACTTTTTTTGTGAATGGTGTTTTGAAAGAATGGCAACATATTGAATATACATTTTCTGAAACCATAAATAAAAACCAAACCTTTTTATTTGTAGATAAAATGTGTCCTGTTACTACACATTATGATATTCTTTCCAATCGTGTAACTGAAAATGATAGAAATACCGCAAGGCACGGAAGTTGTGGCGTAGGTTTTGGGGCAACTGTTGCGAGGCACACCCTCACTCCTATCAAACTGTATGCACAAGATTTGTTATTTGAAGATATTTGCAGGAGAAAATTGCAAATGATTAGAAAATATTACGCCTCTAAAATTAAAGATTTTGAGGAATTTGAGCATGATGAGGAAGATAATCGTTTTTTGGAAAATTGTGAGAAATTAAAAATTTTGATAAATAAAAATATTATAAAATTTGTAAATGAAAAAGAATTTTTGGGAAATGAAATACAAAATAATTATGATGAAATGATTTTTGAGGGGGCGCAAGGAATTTTGTTAGATATGGATTTTGGGTTTTTTCCAAATGTAACAAGAAGCAATACTACCTCAAAAAATGCTTTGGAATTGATTGAAAAGTATTTTTCTGAAAGTTTGGATAAAACACAAGTATATTATATTACACGTTGTTACCAAACACGACACGGTGCAGGAACAATGGCAAATGAAATAGAAGAAAGTGAAAATACAAGCAAAAATATACTTGCCTTGCAAAATAATGAACACGAAACCAACCAAACACACGATTATCAAGGACACTTTCGCAAAGGTTTTTTGAATGTGGATTGGTTAAAATATGCAATTTTTTGTGATAAAAATTTTTCAGAAAATTTACCTAAAAATTTGGTGGTAACTTGTCTTGACCAAATCAAAGACCCAAATAATATTCCGTATATTTTAGAAAATAAAAATGAATTATTGGAAAATAAACCTTTATTCTTAGCATACAAAAATTTAAAAGAGCTTTTGGGAGAGAAATTTGAGCAATCTTTTTATAGTTTTGGAAAATGTGATAAATGGGAAGTGGAAAGTTAAAAGGGTGTTAAAACAAAAGTAATATTGGTTTTTTTGAGATTTGAAAGGCAATTTTGCATAGAAATTTATAAAAAATTCTGTTTTTACTTTTATGAAAAAAATATCTTTTTTGTTTGTTGCACTTTTTATGTGTGCATTTTCAGTAATTGCCCAACAATTTAATAGTCCTCAACCAAGCCCAAGCGGTAAAGTAAGCCAAAAAGTAGGTTTGGCTGAAGTGTCTGTTTCGTATTCAAGACCAAGTATGAAAGGTCGTGTTATATTTGGTGATATTGTGGTGTTTGACAAAATGTGGCGTACAGGTGCAAATTCACCTACCAAAATCAAATTTGATGATGAAGTGTCATTTGGTGGTACAAAAGTGCCTGCTGGCGAATACACATTGCTTTCTATTCCTTCAAAAACTGAATGGTCAGTTATGTTGAACAAAGACACCAAAGGAAATGGTGCTTTTACCTACCAAGAAACTGACAATGTTGCGGTTATAAAAGTAAAACCTCAAATGTTAGCCCAAAATGTAGAAACTTTTGTAATTCAATTTGGTAATATTACAAATACAACAATGGATTTGGAAATGATGTGGGAAAAAACTGCAATAAAAGTTCAAATTTCACACGACATTACGCCAAAAATGACCTCACAAATCAAAAAATTGCTTGACCCAAATCGTGATGCAGGTTTGTATTTTAATATTGCTTCTTATTATTATGAAACTAATCAAAATACACAACAAGCATTAGAATTGATTACTAAATCAACTGATATGGCTCCAAAATATTGGACTGTGCATTTGAAAGCTAAAATTCAAGCAAGATTAAATGATAAAACAGGTGCAGTTGCATCTGCTGAAAAATCAAAAGAATTGGCTACTGCTGATAAAGATGATAATTATGTTCGTCTAAATGAAAAATTGATTGCTGAACTAAAAGGAAAAGGTAAATAGTTTTTTTTAGGTATCAGGAGAAAGGTATCAGGAATCAGTAGAAAGGAATGAATTAAAAATAAAATGGATACTTTTAAAAATAGGCATAAATGCCTATTCTATACATATTTTTGTATTTTATGTATAGTACAGGCATTTATGCCTGTGAAACGTCAAATAAACATATCCACATTAAGATTTACACATTCCAAAGTAACATATTTGCAAAAAACAAAAAAATCCCCTTCACATTGTGAAACTATGTGAAGGGGATTTTTTTGTTTAAAATTTCAAATTTAATTATGCAAAATTTTAATTTCTACTCTGCGGTTTCTTGCTTTGGCTTCTGCTGTTGTACCTTTGTCTATTGGTTTATCCCCTCCAAACGGTTTTTGTTTTATGCGTAAAGGGTCTATTTTTCCTTTTTCTATAAGATAATCTTTCACACTTTTTAACCTACCTTCTGCAAGTTTGTACTGGTCTTTGCGTGTTCCAAATTTTTCAGTATGCCCTTCAAGTTGGATTTTCATTGTAGGATTTTCTTGTAATGCTTCAATAAACCTGTT
Organism: Cytophagales bacterium; assembly: GCA_013297825.1. Classification (GTDB taxonomy): domain Bacteria; phylum Bacteroidota; class Bacteroidia; order Cytophagales; family Microscillaceae; genus JAAFIN01. The sequence goes on along the minus strand of JAAFIN010000078.1, from coordinate 14,432 downwards.
TAATTCAGGGAAAGATGCAGATAATAAATCATAACGATTTCCTGCAAAAAGAATGTGATTAAGACGAATTGTAGCATTTTCTTCAATAGGAACAAGATATAAATCTTTGTTCAATTCTAAATATTTGGTGCTATCTGTAAGGTCTATTTCTTCATCTATGGGCAAAAATCCTTTTACTTTGGCAAGTAGTGAATATTTCTTTTTGAGTGGAAGAACAACTTTATAATCACCATTTTGTGCATTAGAAATGGCAGTTCCTACCACATCACCAGAAGGCGAAAGCTCATAAATAATTTTTGCTTCTATGGGAAGACCTGTTTTTTTGTTATAAACTTTACCTTTTACAAGGGCAACAGGGTCAGGTTGATTATTAGAAAGTTTTACCCTAAAAATATCACTTTCTCCCATAGAACCATAATAAGAATTGTAATAAGCATAATCTGCTTTGGCTGAAATGGTAAAATATGCGTCCCATTCAGGCGTGTTGATTTCAGGGCCCAAATTCTGTGGCGTACTCCAATTTGTCCAAGTATCATCAAGGCGTTTTGAAACAAAAATATCAAAAGAACCATATCCACTTAATCCATCAGTAGAAAAATAAAGTGTTTTTCCGTCAGATGCCAAGAAAGGTGATGTTTCGTTAGATGCTGTATTTACTGCATTTCCAATATTTTGGGGAGCTGTCCAAGTGCCATCACCTTTGTTGCGTGAAAAATAAATATCTTTTCCGCCTATTGCGTCATTGGTTTGGATAGTCATTAGGAGAATTTGACCGTCTTGTGAAAGACAAAATTCAGAATAATCACTCAAATTATAAAAATTATCAATAATTACTTTTTCAGGAACTTTCCAACGATTTTCGCCATCTCTGCGACTAATAGAAAGCCCTTTGGTTAGTATTCCATTTTCATTATAAATGTTATTCACAAGCATTGTGTTACCGTCTGGGCTTATAGAAAAACAAGAATTATGAAATTTATTATTGATGGGCGCACCTAAATTTTTTGCCATTCCAAAACTTCCATCATCTTTGAGTTCTGCAAACCAAACATCTTGTTTTTCAGGGGCTTCTGGGGTATTTTCAGGGTGATTAGCGCGTGTAAAATAAATAAATTTTCCGTCAGGCGTAATCATTGGAGCAATTTCTTGCGTATTAGAATTTACATTTACGCCCAAGTTTTGAGGTTTTGATTTTACTTCAAAAGACTTGTCTTTTTTTTCCGCAACAGGAATAAGTGCTTCTATGGGTTCGGTACTGTTAGAAATTCCTATGGCATCTATTTGGTTAAAACCTGTTACTTTGGCAGTATTCATCATTATTTTTACTGCGGTTACTTCAAAATCTGTTTTTTGCATTATTCTAAAAATCCTACCTTTTTCTTTCAATGGACTTACATTTACATTTCTAAAAAGCAAAGTTTCTTTATCTTGTGCATCATACACATACACGTGTGTAATGCTACCAGGATTAAAATTTTCTGCAACTGCGATTTGTTGAATACGCATAGGCGTATCAAAACCTACTTTTATCCATTCACCATCTACATTATTTTGGCGTTCAGGCGACCAAGCACAAGGACTTTCGCCTACTGCGGGAAGTTTGTCAGGTTTGCCTAATGTTTGTAAGGCTTTGTATTGTTTGGAAGAAGGATTATCCAAATCTGTATATTCAGAGGAAACACCTAATACTCTGCTTGCCCATTGGATTTTGGTTTGTGGAGCGTCTTGTGAAAATGTATTTTTGGGCAAAAAAGATAATAAAAATACAAAAACTAATAAATTATTCTTCATATAAATAAGCTCAAAAGGCTCAAAAGTTCAAGGTTTAAGGTTCAAAAGTTTAAATTTTTACCTTTTTTATGTTAAAAAATGCTTTATAACTGCAAAATAGCACAAAATTACAACGAAAAACTAATATTTTTATGATTTTTATCCATTCAATAAATGAGATTAAGTTATTAAAATATTATTTCCAAATAAAAAATTCCTAAAAACCAAATACTTTTAAAGTATTTTGATTTTGGGAATGAAAAAATTATCTCAAAAAAAATAGTCTTATGACAATTTTTGTGGAGTTATAAACCTATAAGGTTTTTAAAAACCTTATAGGTTTGATTGTCAGTATTCTATATTAAAAATAAAGGATAAGTTTAATACATTCCACAAAAATTGTCAGAGAACCAAAAAATACATTATTATTTTACATAAGCCCTTCCATTACGTCTTTTAACAATTCCAGCATTTTAAAATCTCTTTCCAAAAGCTCAAAAAGTTCGCCTCCTTTATGTTTTGTAGCAAATAATGCGTGTAACATTGATTCCAATTCACAAGAAACTTTAAGCGTTGCAACATTGATTATTAGCACAATTTCTATATTTGGAGAAGTAGCTTTAAATGCTTTTAGACGGTTTTCAGGTTCGTAACTTCTGCCTATTTTGGTCAAATTATTATCAGGATTAAATGCAAAATAAACGTAATATGTTTCAAGCGGTTTGGCGATTTTGTGAATGGTATATGTGCGACTGTCTGCGATAGTTTCCAAACGAAAAATGCGTTCTTGAAATTTTTGGTTGGTTTCTTTCAATAAATCAATTTCAGCAAAAAACTTTTGAAATTCAAAAGGAAAAAATTGGTAATGAGCAGTTTTTTCAGTTTGTAATGTTTGTTTGCGTACATCAGAAAAAGATTGTACCAACTTTATTTTAAAACTTACCACTTCTTCGGTATTGCGTGATAATGTACCAATAAAAATGGCTTGGTCTTCTGTCAGATAGCAGAATTTTTCAATACTTTTGTTACCTTGTTTGGTTTTAAACTCTCGCGTTTCAAACGCGAGAGTTCCAAAGTTGCTTTCTATCTTGTTTTGATACTTTCTGATGGTTTCCATCAGATTTTTGTGTTCAATTCCCAAATCTTGGGCAATCAATCTGCTATCTACAACCCAAATATTATTCAGGGAGATAAGTGCGAATGTTTTTGGATTTTCTCCAAAATTGTCGGTTATTTGCATATAAAATTTTTAATAAGATTTTTTTGCATATAAAATTTTAATAAGATTTTTAGAAAAAGCCTTATGAACTTTGGCGAGTGGTAGGGCTTTTTCAATAATTAAAAATATACGATATAGTACATAAAAAGATAAAAAAATTACTTTATCTCAAAAAAAGAATTTATAACTTTTTGATAAGCAGGGCTTATTTTTCTTTTGCCTGTTTCCCAATCTGAAATACGAGGATATTTAGTGCCTATTTTTTCAGCCAATTCTTTTTGAGTTAAATTATGTTTTTCTCTTAAAATTTTTAATTCTGTACCTTTCATATTGCAAATGTACGATATAGTAATTATTATTTCCAAATATTTTTTATAATTTTCTAATATTTTTTGTTTTGGGTGTCATTTCGTAGGAATCTGGCTTTTTTTGTGCAAGAAACAGCTAGATTCCTACGGAATGACACATTTATTTTTTTCCTTTTTTCACAAAAATTGTCAGACAATCTTTTTAGGAATGTATAAATTCTAATGTGGATATGTTTGTTTGACGTTTCACAGGCATAAATGCCTGTGCTATACATAAAAATACAAAAATATGTATAGAATAGGCATTTATGCCTATTTTTAAAAGTATCCATTTTATTTTTAATTCATTCCTTAGTCTATTTCTTTGACAGTTATGCCAAAACCCAATCTATAACCATAATTATAATCTGGAAAATCAAATGCTCGTGTATGCCATAATTTTTTTCCTTTGTATTCGTGTCTTCCCCAATATTCAGCGTTTTTATTTTTATCTTTTATCAAACCCATTGCCATACTTCTTGTTCTGAATGGAAACGACATTTTTATTTCATCTAACATTTTCTTATCTTCTTCTGAAAAAGGATAAGACATTATCATTTTAGTTTTTGGGTGAATAAAATTCATACATTCCAATCCAACAAAAACGCCTTCTTTTGGAAACACAATTCCAAGATTTTCCACATTGATTTTTACGGTGTTTTTTTTAGAAATATCTGCAAGTGTGATTATAATTTCTTTATTCAAAAGCGAATATGCAGGTGTATCATTCACACAAGCGTATAATCGCACTTTATAAATAATTTGGATTTTCTCACGTTTTTTGATATTAAAGTTAAGCGTGCTAATACCTTGTTTGATTTCAGGTTTTTCATTTTTGATAAATACTGCTTTTTCCATTTGAGGCAAAGGTCTAATGGAACTTGATATTTTTCCTTTTTCATTAAAAAATCCAAGATTTTCAGGTTTTGGTTTTTCGCTTGAAATGGTAATTGTTTGCATTTCGTTGGGTTCATCTTCCAAAAACAATGTTTTTTTGTGTTGAATATTTGAAAATAAAAATTTCTTTGTTTTATATCCCAAACACGAAATTAAAAGTGTGTCTTGTGGCAATGGCACAATCTCAAAATCACCATCAGCATTGGAATATGTGCCTGTTTTTTGGTGTGTAAGCCAAATATTAGCGTAAGCAATGGCTTTTTTTTGATTGTCCAATAACTTTATTTGTTGTTTGGTTTGTGCAAAAATCACATTGGACAACAATACAAAAATCATTAAAGATTGAAAGAACTTCATTTTATTATTATTTTTGTTTAAGAAACTTAAAAAAAGCAAATATATATTTTTTTTAATACAAAAAAACAGGCTTAGACAATGTGTCTAAGCCTCCAAAAAAATCAAATTTTATGATAATTTATTTTTTATTTTCGGTTTTATTTTTGGTCTTTTCCTCCTCTTTTTTCATTTTTTCCTCCTTTTTTTTGAGGCTATCCACTACTTGATTATAAAGCAAAGCAATTAATTCAGGTTGTGTATTGTAATAGGCAAAACTTTTTTGAAAATACGAACTATCAATTTTATGTTTTTTTAGAATTTCTTTTTTTTCTTTTTGAAAAAAAAATCCTGCTGAATCTTGTATCTGATACGCACTTTCAGCCATACGTGCCTCTGCCAAATGAATTGCACACAAAATTTCTTTCATTTTTTTTGGTGCCATAAATTCACTTGGAACACTTTGATTTTCAAGTTTTTTGTTGTTGTTACAAGCAAAAAATAAGCCCCCCAGCCCCCAAAGGGGGAGCAAAAAGCACAATAGATTTAAGGTTTTCAAAGTTGTAAAATTAAAATAGATACCCAATTATTAAGAAATTTGTTAGTTATTTTTGGATTTACTCCCCCTTCGGGGGCTGGGGGGCTGGTTTCTCATCAAACGTCAAAAGCGTTTCCCAAATCGTGTTTGCGGTCATTTGTAAAGTAGATTCTGACAAATGAATACTTAGGTCAGAAGGTTGATGATAATGTGCAAAAAGCGGTGCTTTTTTGAGAATTTCGCTTAAAGCCAACCACGCCAAAACATTATTTTTTTCTTGTGCTTTATAATATTCAATAGAAATTTCTAAATCTTTATCAGAAATACAGGTTATTGTAAAAACGTCAGCCATACCAGCATCTACAAAACTCACGTGGTCAGCAGAATTGGTAACAATTCTATCAAAACGTTGTGAAAAAATGCCATTTTTCATTGCAATTCCCTCAAAAGTTTCTAAAATATTGCCTGTACTTTTTTCGTTCAAAGCCCAAAGTGCAAATTTGTCGCCTTGTCCTACAAGTTCCATATTCATCAATCCTAACAAATCATTTGTACCAAATTCTTTTACGTATGCTTTTGAGCCTTTAAGCCCTGTTTCTTCTTCATCAAAAATAAATCCTGCAATTCCAAAGTTTTTGAATTGATGTTTTTTTGCCCTTTCAAGCATATCAAAACACACCGCCATAGCAGTAGCATTGTCATTAGCACCACCAGAACGAGGCACTACGTCAAAATGCGAACCAATCCCTACATATTTTTGGGTAGGAGAAGAAGGTTTTACAATAATATTTTTGCCTGAAGGATACACCTGCACATAATACGAAATTTTTAGGTCAGCTAATATTTGCGTTGCTAATTCAAAGCGTTGTGCAGAAGTTTTATTTTCTAATATTTGGACAATTTCTAAAAGATTCATTACAAAAGTTTCGTGGTTTGTTTAGCAAAAATTTTTTCACAAAAATAAAGGATTTTTTTTTAATTCTATAAAAAACAAAAATATCTTTGTATTTGAATGATGAATTACAAATGATAAATTATGAATGGAACAGCCTTAAAACAAAAAAGTCTTTCATTTATAAAAATGAAAGACTTTTTTTGAAAGCAAAAATTAAATTTATAAAAAACGTTCTACAAAAAACGTTCTACAAGCTGTGTTTCAAGCTGGATTTTTAATTTTTCATCACTTATTTTTTCTAAAATCTCTCCTGCGAATGCTTGCACCAAAAGTGCTTTTGCAACTTGTTTAGAAATTCCTCTTGCTTGCAAATAAAATAAAGCATTTTCGTCCAATTTTCCTGTGGTTGCACCGTGAGAACATTTTACGTCATCAGCCCAAATTTCAAGTTGAGGCTTGGTATTTACGCTTGCATTTTCAGAAAGCAAAATATTACGATTTTGTTGGTAAGCATTTGTTTTTTGGGCATCAGGACGTACATATATTTTTCCATTAAATACGCCTTGTGATTTATCTTGATAAATGCCTTTGTAAAGCTCATTACTCACGCTATTAGGTTGCAAATGGTCTGCAACTGTGTGATTATCCACCAAAGTATCATTTGCGAGCAACGAAAGTCCATACATATTTGCCTCCACATATTGCCCATCAAGCAAAATATCCATTGTATTACGCACACATTTGCCTTCAAGAGCAACCTGTACCTGTGTATAAACGCTGTCTTTTGCTTGCGTAATCACGCTTGTATGCACTTGTGAGGCTTGTGGGTGAAATTTTTGGACTTTATGATGTTGAATATTAGCACGAGTTGCTACACTAAAATCACATAAAATATTACCAAAAGTAGGCATTTCGCCCATACTAAACTGCAATTCGTTGATTTTTGCTTGTGAATTTTCCTCAAAACGCCCCAAGATTTTGGTATAAAAACCTGTATTTTCTTTTTGGGAAGTTTGAAAATGATAAATAGAAATAGGATTTTGGATAATTTGATTTTTTGCCACAAAAATAAAAATGCCATTATCAGCTCCAAAGGCACAATTCCAACCAATGAAAGGATTTTGTTGTATTTTTTCTTTATTTAAAAATTTTTCAAAATGATTTGAAAAAGAAATTTCATCAAAAAGATTTTTATCCAAAAATGCTTTTTTTAGAGGCAAAAGAATTAAATTTTTGTCTAAAATAATGGATAAATCTTCTCTCAAAACGCCATTTTCTATAATAATTCTATTTTCGTTTTCTTGTTGGATAAAAAAATGCGAAATTTCAGGGAGAAGCAACGTATTTTTATCAATATCAAAATTATATTCAGATTTGAAAATTTTTTGTGTAGGAAAATACTTCCATTCTTCGTGTTTTTGGGTAGGAAGTTCAATATTTTCAATCAATTTCTCTGCAATTTGTTGATAATTTGCTTGTGAAATAATGTCTTGTTCTGCGATATGGTTCATATAAAAAATAAAAATTAAAAAAATCCTGCAAAATTACATAAAATTTCTATGATTTTTTTTGTAAAAAAGTTTATTCATTAAAAACACGTTTTTAATGAATTTTGTTTTTGTTGTCCAAAATGTGGATAACTTTTATTTTTTAAATAGTTATCCACATAGTTATCCACATAGTTATCCACATTATTAAAATTTAAAAAGTATTTTTTTTCAAAATATAAATTTTTTTATATAAAAAAATGTAGAATATTATTTGTTTTTTAAAATTGCGTTTTTTAACTTTGTAATATCATTTTAAATGTATTAAATCCACAAAAAAACAGCAATTTTTTTCAGAAAAACTGCTGTTTTTACAAACACATATAAATAAATATATGGAAAATCAATTCCAAAGTTCCGAAATTTTATCGGAAAATGAAAGAAATTCAATCAAAGAAATGGTTAAAAATGCACTTATTTCCAAAGAGAAATATCCTGTGGATTTTAACGATTTTTGGCGATGGGCAGGATATTCTCGTAAAGATTCTGCGAAAAGAACTTTAAAAAAATTCTTCAAAGAGAACAAAGATTTTATGATTTTTGATGAGTTTTCCACACAGTTTTCCACACGAAAAGCAAATGATGGCAGACCTGAAAAAGGCATAAAATTAACCCTTGATTGTGCAATAAATTTTGCTTTAAAAGCAAATAGTATGAAAAGTAATCTTGTGTATGATTTTATCTTAATTTGTAAAGAAAATTTCGAACAAAACAATCAAAACATCAATTTAGAGCAAATTGATGAGCAAAATTCAATCATTTTAATTAGAAAAACTAATACTGAATTTGTAGTTTCTGCAAGAAAATTGTATGAATTTTTAGAAATAAAAACTGCATTTGTAAAATGGTGCTTGCGTATGTTTGAATATGGTTTTAAAGAAAATTTTGACTACCAAAAAGGGGTTACGGTCAAAAAAGACTTTAACCTTCAACAAGGCGGAAAAGACTCTTTTATAGAATATTTCTTTACGCTTGATTGTGCCAAACATATTGCAATGATTCAACGCACACCAAAAGGTTGGGAAGCAAGAGAATACTTTATAAAATGTGAAAAAAAATTGATGCAAATTCTCCAAAATCCATTGCCAAGTCTTTCTCCTGAAACTACACAAGAAATTTTTGATAAACTCAAACGTTTTGAAGATAGGCTTGACACATATTCACTTACATTGGAGCTTAATTTTTTTGATTTGATAAAAAAAATTGATAATATTCATTCTAATATTTTATCAAAATTTGAAAATACTATCTTTGATTTATGGGAAAAAATCAATAAAAGGTTTGAATCTTTGGAAAACAGAGTTTCAGTATTGGAAAATAAAAAAACAACGCTTCAACTTCCAAAAGCTAAAAAAGTATTTTTCTTGATGGTTGTTTTAGATAAAGCAACCAATTATCACAGAATTTTTATACAGGAAAATCCTGTTTTTCATACAGAAAACCAAAAAATGTATTTTGGAGAATTAGAAATTTTGTTTTCTATAGAATTTGAACGTAAAACTGACTGTAAAAAAGCAGAAAAAAACGTTTTTAATATTCTAAAAATGCAAAAAGCACATCTTTATAATGATTATTTTAATTTAAAATTGTACCATTTTCAGATGTTGGAGGATTTGAAAACAAACTAAAAAATGTGAATAACTTTTATTTTTAATAAAATTACACGAAAATATACATCATTTCGTAAATTTTCATAAAAATTTATACAGATAACTTATAAATTTTTTATAAATTTTTTACCCCAAATTTTATTTTAAAAACAAAAACATTCATGCAAAAAAAATCCTTATTTTTGGTCATTATTTTTACCACATTTTTATTTTTTATAAAAAATACACACCAAACAATGGCACAAAATCCTACACCACCCAAAGCTAAAAAAGTAGAAAAAACACTTGAAAAACACGGACACAAACGCAATGACCCTTATTATTGGCTCAATAAAAGAGAGGACAAAGAGGTAATTCAATACCTTACTGATGAAAATTCTTACACAAAGTCCATTATGCAATCCACTGAAACATTGCAAGAAAATCTTTTTAAAGAAATAAAAGGACGCATCAAAGAACAAGACGAAAGTGTGCCTTATTTCTTAAATGGTTATTGGTATTATACCAAATACGAAAAAGGACAAGAATATCCTATCTATTGTCGCAAAAAAAAATCATTGGACGCAAAAGAAGAAATTTATCTTGATGTCAATGAACAAGCAAAAGGAAAGGAATTTTATCAAATTGGCGAAGCTGACATCAGTGATGACAATAATATTATGGCGTTTTCTTATGACATTGTTGGTCGCAGAAAATTTAATATTGTTTTCAAAGACCTCAAAACAGGTAAAATATTAGCAGACAAAATTGAAAATACCACAGGAAGTGTTACGTGGGCAGGTGATAACAAAACCGTTTTTTATACCAAACAAGATGAAGTTACACTTCGTTCTTTCCAAATATTACGCCACACGATTGGAGCAGACAGCAAAACTGACAAAGTGATTTTTGAGGAAAAAGACGAAACCTACAATGTGGGCGTATCACGCACCAAATCCAAAAAATATATTGTAATATCAAGTTCTGCGACATTGGCAAATGAATTTAGGTTTTTAGATGCCAATACACCTGACAAAGATTTTACATTGTTTTTGCCAAGAGAATACAAACACGAATATAATATTGACCATTTTGGGGACAAATTTTATATTCTTACAAATTGGCAAGCAAAAAATTTTCGTTTGATGAGTACGCCTATTGAAAAACGTGAAAAAAATAATTGGACTGAAATCATTGCTCACAACGAAAATGTATTTTTGGAAGATATTGAAATTTTTGAAAATTATTTGGTTATTTCCCAAAAAGAAAAAGGTCTTGATTTGATAAAAGTGAGAGAATGGAAAACGCAAAAAGAGCATTTTATTCCAATGGACGAACCAACTTACACGTTGGGCGTTGGTTTTAATCCTGAATTTAAAACCCAAAAACTTCGTTTTTCGTATGCTTCGCTTACCACACCAGGCACAACTTACGAATATGATATGACAACAAAAGACCGCAAAACACTCAAACAACAAGCAGTATTAGGCGGTTATAATCCACAGGATTATGTAAGTGAAAGGCATTTTGCAACTGCACAAGATGGCACACAAGTTCCTATTTCGTTGGTTTATAAAAAAGGTTTGAAAAAAGACGGTTCTGCACCTTGCCTACTTTATGCGTATGGTTCGTATGGATACAGTATGGACGCAAGTTTTAGCCTTGCACGTATTAGTTTGTTGGATAGAGGATTTGTGTTTGCGATAGCACACATACGAGGCGGTCAAGAAATGGGCAGAGATTGGTACGAAAATGGTAAATTTTTTCACAAAAAAAATACTTTTACTGATTTTATTGATTGTGCCAAATATCTTTTGGCTCAAAAATACACCACTACCGAAAAACTTTTTGCAGAAGGTGGTTCTGCGGGAGGGCTTTTGATGGGTGCAGTGGCGAATATGCGTGGTGATTTGTTCAAAGGAATGATTGCTGCGGTGCCTTTTGTAGATGTGGTTACCACAATGCTTGATGACACAATTCCGCTTACAACAGGCGAATATGACGAATGGGGCAATCCAAATGATGTAAATTATTATATTTATATGCTTTCGTATTCGCCTTACGACCAAGTAGAACGCAAACAATATCCTAATATGCTTGTTACAACAGGTTTGCACGATTCACAAGTGCAATATTGGGAGCCTGCCAAATGGGTTGCTCGTCTTAGAGAAATGAAAACAGACAATAATATTCTTTTGCTCAAAACTGATATGGACGCAGGACACGGTGGAAAAACAGGGCGTTTTAAACGTTTGTATGATATTGCTTTTGAATATGCGTTTATGTTCAAAATGTTAGGAATTGAGAAATAGAAAAAGATTTTTTTCTAAAAAAATAAAAAAGCCTTTCTAAGTTTTTAAAAAATTTAGAAAGGCTTTTTTTATTTTTCCATAATTTTTCCATTTTCAAGCATAATATTATGCGAAATCTGTTGCATAATATAAGGGTCGTGTGTGTTTAATAAAATGGTTATTTTTTCATTTTGGTTAATTTCTAATAAAATATCCATCAATTTTTGTGTATTTTCTTTGTCCAAATGAGCAGTTGGTTCATCAGCCAATATTATTTTTGGATTGATAGCCAATGCTCTTGCAATGGAAACCCTTTGTTGTTGTCCGCCTGAAAGTTCATTAACTTTTGCATTGATTTTATTGTCCAAGCCTAATTTTTGAAGCCAATGAATAGCTTTTTCTTTGGCAATTTTTAGTTTTTCGCCTTGAATTTCCAACAAAAAACTCACATTTTCCCAAGCATTTAATGCAGGCAAAAGATGCGGTTGCTGAAACACAACACCAATATTATGCAATCTATATTTGGTGTATTGTGTTGGTGAAAAAGTATCAAGTTGGTCATTTTCCAAAAAAATATTGCCTTTTGTGGGTTTTTCCAATCCTCCAATTATTTTTAATAAAGTCGTTTTTCCACTTCCTGATGCTCCTGTAATACTCACAAATTCACTTTTTTGAATTTCTATGTTGATATTTTCAAGGGCAATCGTTTGTTCTTGGTTGGTATTGTATATTTTGGAAATGTTTGTTAATTTTAACATAAGTTCAAAAGTTTAAGGTTCAAAGTTCAAAGTTCAAGGTTCAAGGTTCAAAGTTTAATAAAAACTTGTTAATTCTTAAATTCTATAAATCCTAATTTTATTTGGCTATTTAATTCATTATTTGTCATTAAAAAAGGCTGTTTCATTTACCATTCAACATTTACCATTTACCATTCTAAATATAATCCAAAAAAATCATAAAATAATTACAAAAAAGTATTTGATTTGTGCATAATTGTCCAAAAATATTTTTTACTTTTGCAAAAAAAACTTTTTTTTTGTATAAATTTGCAAACGTTTCCGAAAAATGCTTTTCCAAATTAGATTTGGTTTAATATATTTTTTTATACTTTTTTGATTTTTTTAACCCCAAAAATAACGTATCTCTGATATTTTTTTAGATTAAATTTTTTTATATTCATAATAATTTTTTCAAATTATGGCATATTTAGAACCCGCACCCATCAAAGATAAAGAAAATCCGCTTGATTCCATGATGTCCCGCTTTGACGAAGCTGCACGCAAATTGGGCATTAGCGAAGAAATGTATTACATTCTCAAAGTACCTTATCGCCAAGTGGTGGTAGGTTTGCCTATTACGATGGATGATGGTCGTATCAAAGTATTTGAAGGCTATCGTGTTCTACATTCCAATATTTTAGGCCCTTCTAAGGGTGGTATTCGTTTTGACCCACACGTGAATATTGACGAGGTAAAAGCCCTTGCTGCGTGGATGACGTGGAAATGTGCTGTAGTTGATATTCCTTATGGTGGTGCAAAAGGTGGTATCACTTGTAACCCACGTGAAATGTCAGCAGGCGAATTGGAGCGTCTTATGCGTGCTTATACAATCGCAATGCTTGATGTTTTTGGCCCTGACAAAGACATTCCTGCTCCTGATATGGGTACAGGGCCTCGTGAAATGGCGTGGCTTATGGACGAATATTCCAAAGCAAAAGGTATGACGGTGCAAGCTGTCGTAACAGGAAAACCGCTTGTATTAGGTGGTTCTTTGGGGCGTACAGAGGCAACAGGTCGTGGTGTAATGGTGTGTGCGTTGGCAGGTATGGAAAAATTACGCCTTAATCCTTTCAAAACTACTTGTGCAGTACAAGGTTTTGGCAATGTGGGTTCTCACGCTGCAAATCTTCTGCACGAAAGAGGTGTAAAAGTATTGGCAATCAGTGATATGACAGGTGGCTATTACAACAGCAATGGCATTGACATTCAAGAAGCTATGCGTTATGTAGAAAAAAATAATAAATCGCTTGAGGGTTATGCAGGTGCTGAAAAAATCACAAACGAAGAATTATTAACGCTTAATGTGGAATTACTTGTGCCTGCTGCGAAAGAGGACGTTATCACAGAAGAAAACGCAAGTAAAATTCAAGCTAAACTTATCGTGGAAGGTGCTAATGGGCCTACTTCTGCCAATGCTGACCCAATCATCAATAGCAAAGGAATATTAGCAGTGCCTGATATTTTGGCTAATGCTGGTGGTGTAACTGTTTCTTATTTTGAATGGGTACAAAATCGCTTGGGTTACAAATGGACTCAAGAACGTGTAGAACGCAGAAGTGATAGAATTATGAAAGATGCTTTTGACAAAGTTTATCAGGCATCTGTTCAATATCAAGTACCTATGCGTATTGCTGCGTATATCGTTGCGATTGATAAAGTTTCGCAAACGTACAAATTCAGAGGTGGATATTAAGAGAATTGGGAATTATAAAATTAAGAATTAGGAATTAAAAAGCCTTTTTTCTTAAAAAAAATCATAAAAAAAAGGCTTGGACAAACTGTCCAAGCCTTTTTTTTTATATTTCCAACATTTCTGCTTGACTTTGTGATTGTGGAATTTGTAATCCTTCCAAAAAAAGTCCTTCCAAATGAAATTGTAAAGCCTCTTTCATATTTTGGCGTGTTTCTTCTTGAGTAATACCTGTTGCAATGCAACCATCTACATCAGGAGAATAAGCAGAATAACCTGTTTGGGTTTTTTCAATGATTATGAGATATTTTTGCATAAATATATTTTTAAATTATTTTAAACCTGCTTGTTTCAATATACTATTTTGTGTTCCTTCTGCCAAGTCATCACTTGGGTTGCCTGCAACTGTTACAAGCCCTTTTTTCTTCGTGTTTGTATTGTCTGTGGCTTCCTTTTGTTCTTGCCAAATACCAACCATCTAATTCAATAATTGTTATAATTTCTTTTACTTTCATAACGTGATGTTATTTGATTTTT
>JAAFIN010000077.1 GCA_013297825.1 Cytophagales bacterium | reverse complement strand
TGTGCCATTTGTGGATTTACGTGTATAAATTGATGGTCTTCTGTAACATCAGCAAAGGCATTTATACGATTTTGGTCAATATTCAACCAATCCGAAACACCTATTTCTTTGCCAATAAGTGCTTTTAATTCATCAGCATTTTTTACAATAATCATATTTTTTAAAGTTCAAAAAGTTTAAAAAGTTCAAAGTTTAAGGTTCAAAAGTTCAAGGTTCAAAGTTCAAAAGTTCAAAGTTCAAAGTTCAAAAGTTCAAGGTTCAAAAGTTTAAGGTTCAAAAGTTCAAAGTTCAAAAGTTCAAGGTTCAAAAAGTTCAAAGTTTAAGAAAAAAAATCCTGCTAATCCTTAAATCTTGTAAATCCTGTTTCAGACTTTGGCTGTTTCATTTCTAATTCCTAATTCTTAATTCCTAATTTCTCATTCCCCATTCCCATTGATAATTGCTTTGATGATTTTTTGTCCATCAAAACGCCCATTTTCAATAAAAATTTTCTCAGTGTGTGTGCCACAAACCACTGTACCAGCTACATAAACGCCTTTTATGTTGGTTTCGTGGGTGTAAGGGTCAAACAAAGGCACAAGATTTTCTTGCAGTTCAATCCCTGAATTTCTCAAAAGATTTTCATCAGGTGTATAACCAATCAAAAGCAACACAAAATCTGCAGGGATAATCAATTCTTCTATTTTTTCTTGAGTTTTTACCCAAATTTTACTACGTTCTATTCTTCTAATTTCAGCATTAAATTTTACTTTTATTTTTCCCTCCCTAATTCTATTTTTCAAATCAGGCAAAATCCAATATTTGGCAGTAGGTTTAAAATCTTCTTTGCGAACAATCATTGTTACATCTACACCGTGCCTATACAAATCCAAAGCACATTCTACCGCAGAATTGCCTCCACCTGCGATAATGACTTTTTTATGCACATATTTGAAAGGTTCATCATAATATTTTGAAACGTGAGGAAGCCCTTCACCTGACACGCCCAAAGGACGTGGACAATCAAAATATCCTGTTGCAAAAATTACATTTTTCGCAAAAAATATTTCACGTTGGGTACTATGAACTTCTATAATATTTTGTTCCTCTATTTTTGTAACGTGGCTTACTGTGGTATAAAGTTGGACATTAAGCCTAAAAAATTCGCTTACTTTTCTATAATATTGCAATGCTTCCACTCTGCTTGCTCGCCCTGCTACGGTACTAAAAGGAATATATCCAATTTCAATGTTTTCAGCAGTAGAAAAAAATTGCATAGCAATAGGATATTTTCTAATACTTTCGGTTAATGCACCTTTTTCCAACACCAAATAACTTAGTCCTTCGCTTTGTGCTTCTATTGCACAAGCAAGCCCACAAGGTCCAGCACCAATAATAATAATATCGTAAATTTTTGGATTCATATTTTGCAAACTTTTGATTATCAAGCCTATAAGGTTTTAAAAATCTCATAGGTTTATCCCAAAAAGTTATGTTTTTATATATTTTTTTGCAAAAATAACCAAAAATAACAAAAAAATAGATTTTAAAATAATTGAAATTGGACTTGTTTTTAGGGAAAAAATTTTTGTTCAAAAAAATTTGTTATCTTTGCCAAATAAAATTTGGAATTTTTGATTTAAAAACCAAAACTTTGAATTTTATTTTTATCAATATTTTTTAAAAACCAATAAATAAACACTTAAAATAAACAAAACTATGGCAGGGAATATCACCTACACAATGCTTAAACCTGATGCAGTAAGTGCAAACCACACAGGAGCTATTATCAAAATGATTGAGGAAGCAGGTTTTCGTATTGTTGCAATGAAAATGACAAAAATGTCAGCAGAAACCGCAGGTAAATTTTATGAAGTGCATAAAGAACGCCCTTTTTACAAAGATTTGTGTGCTTATATGTCATCAGGTCATATTGTGCCTATGATTTTGGAAAAAGCTAATGCAGTTGAGGATTTTCGTACATTGATTGGTGCGACCAATCCAGCCAATGCAGCAGAAGGCACTATCCGTAAAATATTTGCAAAATCAATAGAAGCAAATGCTATTCACGGTTCTGACTCTGACGAAAATGCTTTGATTGAAGGTAATTTCTTCTTTGCATCTGTGGATAAATTTTAATAATGGTGAATGTTGAATGGTAAATGTTGAATGAAACAGCCAACAGCCTTTTTTAGATAATAAACAATCTAATTATTTTATTCATAATTTGGGTTGTCTGACAATTTTTATAGAAAAAGAAAAAAACGATATTTTGTAGCACACACTTTTAGTGTGTGTCTTTGTCAAAGCCTCATTTAACTATGTTTTCACACACTAAAAGTGTGTGTTACATTATTCTTCCACAAAAATTGTCAGAGAACCATAATTTGTATTTGGCTGTTCATTTACCATTCAACATTTACAATTTACCATTATTTTAGCAGTCTTTAATAGGGCAAGGGATTCTTGCACCTTTTTGAAGTTTTCCTTTGGGTTTTTTATGTTTGGGTGTGGAATTTGCACCGCAAGCACACACAAAAAACAACAAAAAGCCCAAAGAAAAAAGGCTAAAAATACTTTTATTAAAAAATTTTTGCATATTTTTTTATTTTTTATAAAAAATCAAAGTGGAATTTTTCTGAATGTCAAGGACATAATTGATACTAACATCAAAAATTTCAGCAATTTCTTCAATAGAAAGTTTCCCTTGTTTGAGTGCTTTTGTTATGCCTTTAATTATTTCTTCAATTTTTCCTTCCTTGCGAGCAGTTTCTGTAACATTATGCAAATCACGATAAGTTTTTAGGCTTTCTTGGTATGTTTCCATTTGTTGTGGGGTAAATTTTGAGATTTTTGCAATTTTAAGAAGGAAGATTTTTCTGAATGTCAAGGACATAATTGATACTAACATCAAAAATTTCAGCAATTTCTTCAATAGAAAGTTTACCTTGTTTGAGTGCTTTTGTTATACCTTTAATTATTCCTTCAATTTTTCCTTCAATTTTCCCTTCCTTGCGAGCAGTTTCTGTAACATTATGCAAATCACGATAAGTTTTTAGGCTTTCTTGGTATGTTTCCATTTGTTGTGGGGTAAATTTTGAGATTTTTGCAATTTCAAATGCTTTCAAAAAGATTTCTTCCTGAAAATTATCAGGAACGTCTTTTAACTTTGATAAGTTTTTCAAAAAGAAAAACCATTTGTCCTCTTTGGTTATTAGTTCATTCAATTTTTTGGTAAAATTGGGCATTTCCAAAAAAATCATTCTCAATTTTTCATAAAATAATGAATTATCTTGAATGTCTTTGAGCATCACATCATGTTTGATTTTATTTTGGGTATTTTCAGAAAAACTAAAATCCATTATAGATATTGTAAATACACTTTTTAACTTGAAATCCCACACAAAACCTTTCTTTTTGTTGTCTTTTTTTGCTTGATTTTGAATAACAACCGAAGTGTAATAAAGTGCCCTATCTTTGAAATATTCTTGTTTGGCTTTTTGCATTTCTACAATGAAATTGTCGCCTTTTTCATTTTCACAAGAAATATCAAAGATAGCTTTTCTATCACTTTCTCGTCTGCCAAAATGTTCATTTTTCAGAAAAGTAATATTACTTATTTTGACTTCTTCGCCCAAAAGTGCGTTTAAGAAATCAATCAATAAATCCTTATTTGTTTCTTCTCCAAATATTTTTTTGAACCCAAAATCTGTGTATGGATTCATAAAAACGTCCAAATCTTCTCCCATTTTTTATTTTTTTAAATTTTGTAAAATAAATTATTTCACAAAATTTGATTTACCGTGTTTGCGTGGCAACCACGTTTGCGTTTGACCTTTATTAGTGCAGGAAGCAACAAATACGCTCAAAAAAGCAAATAATAAGACGTAAGCAAGTAATTTTTTCATTATATTTTTTATTAAAAATTTTATATTAAAAGAGAAATTTATAAAGATTGAATTTATTTTTGAAAATTTGGTTTCATCTTTGCAAAATTAACGAAAATATCCATTAGAAATACGTATGAAAACCAAAAAAGTTTTTGGTTATTTTTTTTAAAACGTACAAAAAATTGATTTTTTATATTTTAACACAAAAAAATTGCATTTTTGAAAAAAAAATTTAGTTTTGCATTTTTATAAACAAAAAAATAATTCAAAAAAAGTAATTTTTAATTTTTTTTAAAAGAGAAATATAATTTATGAGTGAAATCACTACACAAGAATTTCAAGTGGCAAGCTTGGGCATAAAATACACCCTCAAAGACACTGAAAATGGCAAAATGGCTCACATCAGCGAAGAAGATTTGAACAAAATTTTTGAGGCTTTGCGTGAAAGCCAAGAACAAATCGAAGACCTCCAAAATCACCTTATAGATGAATTGAAAAAAATTGCACTTATTCGTAATATCGTGATAAGCGACTAAAAGAATGGTGAATGGTAAATGTTGAATGGTAAATGAAACAGCTAAAATGTAGTTAAGAATTACGAATAAAATAGCTAAATACAAAATTTTATTTCGTTTTTTATTCTTTTTTTCGTTCCTCATTGTTGTTTTTTCGTTCCTCATTGTTGCTTTTTCTTTCTTCACTAATGTTTTTACGTTCTTCATTGATATTAGAATGTTCTCCTCTGAGCATTTGAGGGCTTTCACTTCTACGATTTGTAAAATTTCTTACATCTACTTTTTTGTCTTGTAATTTGCCAATTCTATACGCCAAATGTTGGAATTCTTGACTGAACTCTGAAAGTTTTTGTTGAATAAGTTGCATTTCTTCATACACTGTAACATTATCCAATTCCTTTTTTTGAGCCATTTCTTTGTTTTTGGTTTCTTCTTTTACTTCATCAATACCGTTGATAATTACCCCAATAAGCATATTTAGAATAATCATTGCACCTGTAAAAATAAACGAAATAAAATAAATAACTGATGTAATGGGTTGTGCAACAGGTGAAACACACAAAGGTGTGCCTTCATAACTGATTTTATCACAACCATACATATTGACGTACATAATATCTGCCCAATCTTCCAACGTAACCGCTCTAAAAAGTGTTACCATAGAAATATGCAAATTTCCAAAATGAAAAGGGTCGTTTTTGCCAAATAATGTTGTGCCTGCACACGCATACACGTAAAAATGTATCAATAATATGCTGAAAACATATATCATAGAAGGAATTGCTTTGAGCAAAGAACCTACTATAAGGCGTAATTGTGGAAAAAACGTGATGACACGCAAAACCCTAAGCAAACGAATAAGCCTTGCAACTGTGATAAATTTTGCATTGAAAGGCAAAAAATAAATCAACACCACCAAAAAATCAATCCAATTCCAACCATCTTTGAAATATCGCCAAGGCTCCTTGCCTTCTGCCAATAATTTTAAAGCTAATTCACTCAAAAAAACAAACATAATAATATTATCTATGATTTCAAGATAATAATTCCATTTTGTATTGTAAGTTTCTAAACCAACTTGAATACTTCCAAAAATAATAATACAAAGAATAAAATTTTGGAAAATAACACTTTGAACAATTTTTTTTGCAGAAACAGAAAGACTTGGAGATATAATTTCAGACATAGACAATTAGGAATTAAGAATTGGGGATTAGAAATTAAGAATTAGAAATTAAGAATTAGGAATATTCAGTGTGAGTATATTTTTAAATTTATAATTCTTTAAAAAAAATAAAAATCTTTCAAAAATAAAAAAAAACCTTGTTTTTTTCATAAAAAATTTAAAAAAAATGAATTTTTTGAAAAAAAATAAAAAAAAATGAATTTTTTTCAAAAAAAATTTGGAAATCTCAAAAAATGATTTTACCTTTGCATCACAATAATCAACAAAAAAATTATTTAACCATAAAAAATAGTTGATTAAACCAGAAAAAATGCTTTTTTAGCTCAGCTGGTTAGAGCACTTGACTGTTAATCAGGGGGTCCTTGGTTCGAGCCCAAGAAAAAGCGCCAAAATCAAAAAAAGTCAAAATCTGAAAAGATTTTGACTTTTTTGTGTTTAAGAAGGTTTGTTATTTTTGAACACAAAAAAAACTAAATTGCTATAAAATGATAAAAGGCAGTTCCATTCATTAGAGTTTTTAAAATGAAGTTTAAAAATTGGTAAAAAACATCAAAATTTTACGAAAAAAAGAAAAAAATCCGTGAAAATCTGTGTTAATTCGTAAAATCCGTGTTCCAAAATGTTTTGATTTAAAGAACTCTATTATTTATCATTTATAATTCATCATTTACAATTCATCATTAAAAACGTGTTTATTCAAAAATTTACCTTTAATCCTTTCCAAGAAAATACATATATTCTTTATACTGATACTAAGGAAGGTGTTATCATTGATGCAGGTTGCCAAACATTGGAAGAAAGGAATTTATTATTTCAATTTGTTGAAGAAAAAGAACTAAAAATTACGCATTTATTAAATACACATTGTCATCTTGACCACGTTTTTGGGAATTTTTTTTGTAAAAAAAAATATAATGTGCCTTTGTATGCACACCAAAACGAAGTGCCTGTACTGAATTTTTGTCCGCAATCTGCTCAAATGTATGGTTTTCGTCCTTATGACCATTTGGATAAAATAGACATTTTTATAGATGAAAAACAAGAGATTTTGGTAGGAAATGAAGTGTTAAAAATACTTTTTGTACCTGGACACGCACCTGGACATTTGGCTTTTTGGCACGAAAAAGATAATTTTGTGATAAATGGTGATGTGCTTTTCAAAGGAAGTGTTGGCAGAACAGATTTTCCGCTTTGTAGCCACGCTGACCTTATGAATAGCATCAAAAATGTGCTTTTTTTGCTTCCTGATGATTGCAAAGTGTATTCTGGACACGGTAGCGAAACAACTATTGGATATGAAAAAAAATATAATCCTTATTTGGTTTAAAGGATTTAAAAAAATCAAAAGGATTAAAAAACTTTTTTTTAATCCTTTTGATTTTTTAAATTATTGACAAAAAGCTGTTGGCTGTTTCATTTAACATTTAGGAAAAGAAATAAAATAAATTCATCTTATAAAACCCTGAAAGGGTTTAACAATAGTAACCCCACGTAAAACGTGGGGAAGTAAAAGAGTAAGTTATTTAATTATCATTCCTTATCATTCATCATTTAACATTATTATTTACTTTTCTGCTTTAAAAATTAAAGATTCCATACCTTTAATGGCTAATTGATTTTTTTGTAAAGTTTCAGGAACAAGCACAAGGCGATTAGCAGTAATTTCTTTGATAATCATATTTTGTTTGTCTTTTGAGGTAGTGATTATAATGGTTTTTTTATCAGCAGACAACTCCCATTTCCCTTCATTTTTTTTACTAAGCATAGTAGTTTCACAAGTACCATCTTTTTTAAATTCCATTATCATACCACCATCTTTGAACATAGAACCCATCAAGCTAAGTGCCATTTTAGCCATACCTGCTTCTTCAGGTTTTTCTTTTTCAAGCCTTGCGATTTCTGCTTCTACTGCACTTTTGAGTGCTTGACCATCAAGTAACCATTTTTTGCAAAGCATTGATTTTGCATCACCACCACAAGAAGTAAGTGCCAAAAATACAATCAGTATTGCAAAACGAATTAAATTTTTCATATTTGTTTGTTTTATGTATTTAAAAAAAAATTTACCAAAATTAAAAAAAATATTGAAAAAACACAAATAAAAAATATATTTTTGAAACAGTCTTTTTAAGTTGTCAGGAGACAGGAATAAGGTATCAGGAACAGCCAAATACAAAACAGCCAGATTCTTTCAGAATGACACACTTATTTATTTTTTGAACTTTAAATTTTTGAACTTTAAATTTTTGAACTTTAAATTTTTGAACTTTTGAACCTTGAATTTTGAACCTTAAACTTTAAACCTTAAACTTTTTAAACTTTAATGCAAGACCGCAGAGATTTTTTGACCAAAAGCCTTTTGGGTATTGGAGGGCTAAGTGCTTTGTCAAGTTGTGATACGAATATTGAGGACAAAAAAACCATCAATGTTATCACCAACAAAAAATATGAATGGCTAATGACTACTACGTGGTCGCCCAAATTTCCTGTGCTTGGCGAAGGCTTAGATATGCTCTCAAATTGGGTAAAAATAGCCTCTGGAGGGCGTATGCACATTAAAGTAATGGGTGCAGGTGAGCTAATTCCTGCCTTAGAATGTTTTGATGCAGTAAGTCAAGGTGCAGTACATTTGGCAAGTTCGGTGTCGTATTATTGGGGTGGAAAAGTGCCAGCGTCGCAGTTTTTTGCGTCTTTGCCTTTTGGTATGAATGCCCAACAAGTTAATTCTTGGATTATCAATGGAGGCGGACAAGCCTTGTGGGAAGAAACTTATGCACCGCACAATCTTTATCCACTTCCTGCAGGTAATACAGGCGTACAAATGGGCGGTTGGTTTCGCAAAGAAATTAACACCATTGCAGATATTCAGGGGTTAAAAATGCGTATTCCTGGACTTGGGGGCAAGGTTTGGACTAAAGCAGGTGGTGTGGCGGTGCTTTCGCCTGGTTCTGAACTTTATACCAATTTGGAGCGTGGTGTGATTGATGCAACAGAATGGATAGGACCTTATCACGATTATAAAATGGGTTTTTATAGTGTGGCAAAGCATTATTATTATCCAGGTTGGCACGAACCAGGGCCTATTTTGGAAATGATAGCCAATAAACAAAAATGGGAGGCTTTGCCTTTGGATTTGCAAGAAATTATCAAAAATGCAATTTATCGCCTTAATAGTTGGACTTTGGGCGAATTTGAAGCAAAAAATAATCTTTATCTTAAAAAACTTGTAGAAGAAGAAGGTGTAAAAGTAAAACCTTTTTCTAATGAAATTCTAAAAACTTTGTTTGAAAAATCAAAAGAAGTTATCCAAGAACTTACCGAAAAAGATGCTCTTTGTCAAAAAATAAATACTTCTTACCAAAATTTTAGAAAAAATATTTCCGCTTGGAGTGATATTTCAGAGAAATTTTATAATAATCTGAATTTTTAAAAATACAAGACTTGCCAAGTTTTTAAGACTTGGTAAGTCTGTAAAAATATTTATTTTGATTTTTTTTGAACTTTGAACTTTTTAAACCTCTACTTTCTCCACTTCTAATATTTCCACAAGTTCGCTAATATCTTCATTTTCCCATTCTTCATTGAGTTGTTGGTCAGGATTGAGTTCAGCAAAACGATTAAGGCGAAAATACGCATAAGGAGCAAGGTCATCATTATCTCTTTCAGCGAGTTTGCAACCATATATATTGCCTTGCAGAGCCATTCTGGATATTTCAGTAATGTGATATTTTTCACCTTTTTTTATCCAGCGAGAAGTAGGCACTTCATTAGGACGACCAGCGTCATCAATACAAATAACAGGAATGTTAAAATTCATAATGTTAAATTAAAAATTATAGTTTAATATTGTATTTTCTTTTTTAAATTTTAAATTTTTTTTGAAAAAAAATTTGTTATTATTTTGCAAAAATAAATCAAAAAATTAGGATAATAAAATATCAATTCAAAATAAAATATGGCAAAAATTGCAGTAATTGGTTTGGGACAATTTGGTATGGCTATTGCCAAATCACTCGCAGAACAAGGTGCGGAAGTAATGGCTTTGGATAGTGATGATAATCGTGTGGAACAAATAAAAGACCTTGTAGCACACGCAGTAGCCCTTGATGCAACTGATATGAAAGCCCTTGAAGCCCAAAATATCAAAGAAATGGAGGCTATTGTGGTTACGATTGGCGAAAATTTTGAGGCGTTGCTAATGACTACTGTTCAGCTTTTAGATGCAGGATATCCACGTGTGATAGCACGTGCAAGCAATGACCAACAACGTACAATTTTAAAAAAAATGGGTGTTAAAGAAATTCTCTCACCAGAGGAAGAAGTAGGGCGTACTTTTGCAAGCGTTTTGATAAATCCTGATATCAAATCTTATATTACTTTGCCTGACGGTTATCAAATTGTAGAAGTGCAAACACCTCGCAAACTTAGAGATAAAGAACTCGCAAAAATTGACCTTCGCAAAAATTATGAGTTAAATCTCATTACCATCAAAAGAAAATATGATGAAAATAAAGATGGTCAAAAAGTAGAAAGTGTACATATTATTGGTGTGCCTCGTGCTGATACTAAACTTGAAGAAAACGATTTGCTGATTATGTTGGGTAAAAATGAAGATATTGAAAAATTTGTGAATATCAATAAGTAATTATGAATGATAAATTATGAATGAAACAGCCAAATTCAGATGAATAAAGTTCAAAGTTTAAGGTTCAAAAGCTAAATAAAATTCTGTTATAAAATCCTGAATTATCCAAAAAATCTTAAAATCCTGATTTAGACTTTGGTTGTTGCATTCACCATTCATCATTTACTATTAAAATTAGTTTTTTTTATGGATAGTACCCTTGTAGAAATGGTCAATCTTTTTCATACTTTTCAATGTGAAAATCCAAACATTGAAGTAAGTATTGAAGATTTTTGTAAACATTATTTGGCAAATAAAAAAATAAAAGAGCAAGAAAAATATTCTCCAATTTACAAACAAGATATTCCCATAGAAGGACAATTAGGGCGTTTTTTGGGTAGAATGGCTAAATTTTCTGATATTGAACTCAAAATAGTGGCTCAATCTATTGAAGTGGATAACATAGAAGAAATATGGTATCTTGGTGCTATGTACGAACTTCAAAGTCCTACCAAAAGTGATATTATTCATTATTGCCTTTCTGAATTTAGCTCTGGGATTGCAGTAATAAATCGTCTTTTGGCAAAGGAATTTATAGAAGAATATCCTGACCCAAAAGACAAAAGAGCAAAAAGATTGCATATTACGCTTAAAGGCACTCAAAAATTAATGTCTGCTTTTCCTGAATTAGAAAAAATGGCAAGTAATATTTTTTCACCGCTTTCTGCTGATGAAAAAGAAATATTTTTTCAAATTTTTGCTAAATTACACAAATACCACGAAGAAAGATATAATAAAAAATAATGTGAATGGTGAATTGTGAATGAAACAGCCAAAGTCTGAAGCAAGATTTACAGGATTTAAAGACGAACAGGATTAAACAGCCAAATTTTAATTAAGATTTCTAAGATTTTATTGAATTTTTGAACTTTAAACTTTTGAACTTTAAACTTTTGAACCTTGAACTTTAAACTTTTTAAATTTCAATGACCAATTTTCCAAATTGTTTGCCTGTGTGCATTTCATCAAAAGCTGAAATAATATCACTAAAAGGGCGAATAGAACTAATAAGTGGTTCTATTTTGTATTTTTCAACTAAGGCAATCATTTGTCCAAATTCATAATCATTGCCCATTGTAGTTCCTTTGATATTTGCTTGCGAAAAAAATAATCTTGGCAAATTGATAGGCGAAGGCGTGCCACTTGTGCCACCATATACCACCATATTACCACCCATTGCGAGCATTTTGATAAGTTTCCCAAAATTTTCGCCTCCACCACTATCAATGATGGTATGAAAACCAGCAGGAGCAAGTTTTTGGAGTTGTTTGTCCCAATCATTTAATTTGTAATTTACGCCTCCTGCAATGCCTGTTGCTAATATTTTTTCTAATTTTTGGTCATTACCTGAAGTTACAAATACATTTGCACCAAGAGCTTTTGCAAAAAGCATTGCAAGTTGTGCAACGCCTCCACCTATGCCTGTAATAAGCACATTTTGACCTTTTCTTACTTCGCCTTTTGTAACCACAGCACGATAAGCAGTAAGACCCCCCAAAGGCAAAGTTGCGTTTTGGGCATCTGTTAGGTGTGAAGGTGCTTTGTGCAAACGGTGCGAAGGAATTGCAATATATTCTGCAAAAGTTCCATCAGTTGGCATACCTAAAATCGTGTAATTTTCATTTGGATAATCTGTATTATTTCCCCAATTTACATTTGGATTTATAACCACTTTTTGACCCAAAAAATGATTATCTGCAGGATTTTCTACTGCTTCTACTGTTCCACAAGCATCAGAACCCAACACACAATCATATTTGATATTAGGATAAAGTCCTATTCTGCACCATTGGTCACGATGATTAAGCGAAGCGTGAGAAATTTTTACAAGTGCTTCACCTGTTTTTAAAATGGGTTTTGGAATATCTTTTATTGCAATTTTATCGTTTTTTTCGTTTGAAAATTCTTGCAAAATAAGTGCTTTCATTGGAATTAGGAATTAAGAATTAGAAATTAGGAATTAGGAATAAAAAAAGCCAAATTCCATTTTCTATTTTTGCAATAATGGTGCAAGATTTTAATTGGGAATTAAAAATTAGGAATTAGGAATGAAATAGTCAAATTTAATGGTAAATTGTGAATGGTAAATGGTAAATGAAATAGCCAAATAAGAGCAAGATTTTTAGTATTGAATACAAATTTTCAGGATTGAATACCATTTTCCAATAAAAAAACGCTCATTTTTGCAAAATAAGCGTTTTTATTTTCACTAAAAATTCCCCCTTTGGGGGTTAGGGGGCTAATTTTCTAAATATTTTCTAATTTTTTTCGCATCACTTACACCATATTGTTTATGAAACTGTTTTGGGAGATTTTCAATGGGATTTTCGCTCAAATACAAAGTTTCTAAAGCAGGCAAAGCATTCAAAAAATCCAAAGAAATATTTTTAATTTCATTTTTTTCAATGCTCAAATAATTTAATTTTGGCAAATTAAAAATAGGCAATTCTTTGATTTGATTTTCATTTATATTCAAATAAGTCAATTCTTTTAGGTTTTCTATGCAAGAAAAATCTTTGATTTGATTTTCGCCCACATTTAAAAATGCTAATGTTTTTAGATTTTTCAAAGAAGAAATGTCTGTGATTTCATTGCGGTCTAAATGAATTGTAGTGAGTTTTGTGAGTTTTTTAAGAACAGAAATGTCTTTTATTTTATTTAAACTTAATGAAAGATATTCCAAATTTACGAGATTTTCCAAATGACTTATATCTTCTATATTGCTTATACTCAAAGACAAATGTGTTAATTTGTGCAGATGTTGGACAATATTTAGGTTGTGTAGGTTTTCATAAGAAAAGTATAATTCTTTGAGATTATGCAAATTTTTCAAAAAATCTACATTTTCCATTGGATTGTAATTGTAAAGTATTTCCAAATTAACCAGGTTTTTCAAAGAAGAAACATCTGTTATTTGGTTATATGATAATACAAGAGATTCTAATTTGGTTAAATTCCCTAAAACATCAATATTTTTTATTTCGTTGTTTTCCAAATCCAAATCTTCAAGTTCCATAAGTTTTGCTAAAGGCTTAATGTCTTTGACATTATTACTTGATAGATTTATTTTTTTTAATTTAACCAAATTTTCTATGCCTTTGATGTCAGCAATTTGATTAGATTGTAGATATAATTCTTCCAAATTCAGCAAATTAGCCAAAAAGTCGCAATTTTTTAATCCAGAAAAACCCAAATATATTTTTTTGAGTTTAGGGAAATGTTTTAGAAATGAATAATCCACTTCATATTCCATATTATTTTGACTTTCCCAATAAAATGCTTCTAAATGCGTGCATTGTTTGAGTAATTCAAAATCTTCGTGTTGGAGTGTTTCACTACCCAAATCAAGTTCAATTTCTTTTTTTTGCAAATTTTCTGTAATAATGTTCATAAATTGAATGTTGTTTATATTTTTTGCGAAAAGTACAACAAAAAAATTTAGCAAAAAAATATTTTTTTTAGCACAAAGAATTTATAAAAAATCAATTACAAATTTTTTACAATAATCTTTTATCATTTGCCTAACCTCTGCAAATTGTGCCATAATTTCTATTTCTGTACCTTTTGCTTTGGCTGGGTCAGGAAAATTATAATGAAATTTTTGAGCATTTGTGGGAAAATAAGGACAATTTTCTTTGGCATTATCACAAACAGTTATCACAAAATCAAAATCAATGTGTTGGTATTCATTCACATTATTAGATGTGTGATTTGAAATATCAATATTATCCTCTGACATTGTTTGAATGGCTTTTGGATTTACGCCATGCGTTTCTATACCTGCACTATAAATTAAGGCTTTTTGTTGTGCAAAATGCTTTAAATAACCTTCTGCAATTTGGCTTCTGCAACTGTTTCCTGTGCAAAGAATTAAAATTTTTTTCATTATTTTTTTAATTTTTTTAAAAATTATACCAACAACCAAATTAAATTGATAATCGTAAATCGCCAATCAAAACCAAATATAATGTTTAGTATAATGATGGAAATGGTAATTATAATTGGTTTTTTGTATTTTTTCCAATATATCTCAAATTTTGAAAACATAGTTTTTTTATAAATTTTTTAAACCTAAAATTAACCCAAAAATGAGCTTCTTTTTTCCATCAGTACATTGTCAAGCCATACATTATTAAGTTTTCCAATTTTTTCACGAAAACCTACTTTTCTAAAACCGCACTTTTCGTGCAAGGCAATGCTTGCAGTATTTTCTGCAAAAATACCTGCCTGTAGTGTCCAAATGCCTTTTTTTTCGCTTTCTTCCACCAAAGTTTTCAGCAATTTTTGCCCTACGCCTTTTCCTCTGTGTGCCTCTGCAACATAAATACCCAATTCTGCTACGCCTGCATACACACATCTGCTTGAAACAGGCGAAAGTGCAACCCAACCCATTAAAATATCATCTTGAAATGCCCCAAATCTACAAAAATTAAGGTGTCCTTTGTCCCAATCTTCCCAAGAATAGGCTTTTGTTTGAAAGGTTGCTTTGCCTGTTGCAATGCCTTCTTCGTATATTTGGGCTACTTGTGGATAATGTTCTGCTATGAGTGATTTTATTTCCATTATTTTTTAAAATTAGAAAAAATTATAATTGTTCAAAAAAATGGTCAGACCTTCATAAACTACGGTGCAGACCATTTTTTGAAAATATTTTAACAACATTTGCCTGAATTAGTATTTGGCGAACAACACACATTTTTATTAGAAATTTCAGCCAAATTTAATTTTGGTTTTGTGGTTTTTTGTTCAATACCACAATTTTCTTGTGCCAAACAAGCGGTAGAAGTTGCCAAAAGCACAAAATCATTGTCTTTTTTGTCTAATGTATATTTGCCTATGGTGTTGGTTTGGTATTCTATTTCTATATCCAAATCTTCATTTCCCCAAAGTTGTTCTGTTTTTTCAATGATTTTTAACAATTTATTTGGACTAAGGCGGTGTTCAGTATCTTCTGCAAGCCAAATCTGAAAATTTAGTTTTTTTTCGGTGCGAATGGTATTTCCACAATCTACAAACTGTTTTGTGGTAATGCCTGCTTCTGTAACGTGAAAATGTGGCGGTATTTGGATATTATTTTCCAATACAAAATTAAGCGATTCTTGACCGCTAAGGTGTTTTTTGAAATGTGATGTTTTCATAAAAGTTTAAGGTTTAAAGTTCAAGGTTTAAGGAAATTGGTTATTTAGCTGATTCCTGACACCTTTTTCCTGACACCTAATTTTTCAACAACAATTTTTATTTTGGAAATAAGTAGTTATTTTGTCAAAATATTGCTTTAATAATTGAAATGCTTTTTCATCAAGGCAATAACAAATGCTATTACCCTCAATATTTCCTTTGATAATTCCTGCGTTTTTGAGTTCTTTGAGGTGTTGCGAAATGGTGGGTTGTGCCAAAGGCAATTTTTCTACAATATCACCACAGATACAAGTATTCACTTCCAATAGGTACTCCACAATCGCAATCCTCGCAGGGTGTGCTAAGGCTTTCAATATAACTGCCAAATTATTTTGTGCATCACTAAAATTTTCTGTTTTGCTAATACCCATTTTTTATGATTGTTTTATTATAATATTGCAATATTACGATTAAGATTTTAAATAAAAAAATATTTTCTAAATTTTTTGAAAATATTTTTTTGCATTTTGTCTAAAAACAAGAAAACTGAAGATTCCCTTGATTTTCATCAAAGAAACCTCCAGTATCCTTCAACCAGCTATGATATTGCAAAAGTGAAAAATATATTTTAATTGTGCAAATAATTGTAAAAATAATTACGCTTTTTTTAAGTATATTTTTTGTTTTTTTTTTATAATTTTTCAAAAAAACTTAATTCTGAATTTGCATTACATAACATTCTGTAAGGTCAGGTAATTCAAATTTTTCAAAATAACTTTCTATTACTTTGTCTTTTAATAATTTTTCTTCGGTGCGTTGACGATTTTGTGAAATTGCTTTTTGCAAAGAAATATTTACAAATATGATTACAATTTTTGCTTTGTAATCTGCAAATAAATCAATCCATTTTTTGCGTAATTGGCGTGTAATGTTGGTTGCATTAAATATAAAATCCTCTTTTTTGCGAAGATGTATTTTACAAGCGTTTTCTGCGGTTTGGATTACCAAACCTTGATTATCCTTAAAACTAATATCCAATTCTTTGCGAATATTGTCCAATGAAACCTGTGGTAAATGTTGTAAGTTTTTTTGAATATAGGTGTCTTTTCCAGAGCCAGGCACACCACACATCATATAAACTGTTCCGTGTGTATCATCAAACAAAGGAAAATCAGGTGAAAGATTTTCGCCTTCTTTTTGAAAATATTGAAAACGTGTGTGTTCAGATGCAAATTTTTTTGGACTTTCCCAACAACCCAAATCTTCACAAAACATTTTAAAAAGTTCTACTTTTTCTATTACACCTTGTTGATTTTGACAAATTCGTCCTTTTACATCAGCCATTGCAACCTCATAAAGCAATCGCATATCACACCTATAACTTGCTCTAATGACATATTCCTCTGGGTTTTGTTTTTCCAAAAACCACAAAGGCAAACCGTGATAACGCACAAGTTGGCAAATCAATTCACGTTCTTGAAGCGTAATATTGTCATCTTCCCAAGTTAAAATCCTACGACTTACGCCTTCGCCCATTCTGGCGTGTCCTGCGGAAGTTATCTCACCTGTGGGTGATATTTCGGTACAAATTGGTTTTGCAACATCGTGCAGAAGGCAAGACGCAAACAAAATAAGTTGTTGTTTTTGGGTATAATTTTTAAAGTTTGGGCTATTTAAAAGTTCTTGCATTACCATACCTGTATGTATCCACACATTGCCCTCTGCGTGATGTATGGGGCTTTGTGGGCAATTTTTCATTGTTTCAAGCCAATCATATTGTGCAGTAAGTTTCTCAAAATCAAAGTTTGTGAGGTGATTTGGGTGCAAGAAAGACATTGGAAAGTTCAAAAAGTTTAAGGTTTAAAAAGTTTAAGGTTTAAAGTTCAAGGTTTAAGGTTTAAAAAGCGTGTCATTCTGAAAGAATCTGGCTGTTTTGTATTTGGCTGTTTCATTCACCATTCACCATTCACCATTCATAATTCATCATTCACCATTATTCCAACACACATAATATTTTTTTACAATTTTGTGGAGTGCTTTAATATTTGGGAGGTCAGAGGCTTGGCTAAGGTCTTGAATTTCGCCATTTTTTTTGAGAATATGAATTTCTTTTTTGTTGAGTGTGTATGCTTTATTACGTGTAATGCCTTTGGGCGTAAGCCATTTAGCATCTTGCAAAGAAATTTGGAGATTTTGAGCAGTTTTTTCGATTAAATTTTTTTGTTGAGAATGAATATTTTTATCATTTGACAATCTTATTTTAAAAAGTTTGCGGTTCAAAAGGTTTTTGCTTAATAAAGAAAGTACTTTATCTGTGTGAAATTGCCATTTTTTGAGGCATTGCCAAATATCGTGGTCATCAAGTTGGATATATTGTTCCAAAAATTTATTTGGATTTTCTTGTGCAAGTGTGAGGATATTTTTTTCATTTTCCCAAAAAAAAGTAAGTGCATCAGGCAAAAATAATGAATTTTCTGCTGTATTTTCTTCCTCTTTTCCTATTTGCTGGGGGGCTAAAAACATTTTTTTCGCCCTTTTCAACGTCAAAATAAGCATTTTTTCTGCACTAATATTTGTTTTGTGTAGATAAACCTGCCAATACATTATTCTGCGAGCAGTCAAATATTGTTCTATGCTCAAAATGCCTTTTTCTTCTACCACAAGTTTATCATTATGGACATTGAGCATTTGGATAATGCGTTCTGAGGCAACTCGCCCCTCTACTACGCCTGTAAAAAAACTATCTCTTTGCAAATAATCCAATCTATCCATATCCAACTGACTACTTACCAAATCGTGAAAGAATGACCTTTGGTAAGTATTTTCAAATATTTTGTAAGCAATTTGCATACTTTCAGTTTGGTAAGTTTGGGCAAGTTGCGACATCATCATTGCAGATATTTGTTCGTGTGCAATATCCCCAAAAGTATATTCTAATGCGTGTGAAAATGGACTATGTCCAATATCGTGCAGTAAAATTGCTATTTGACAGGCTTCCATTTCAGTATCATTTATTTCAATTCCTTTGTTGCGAAGGCTTGAAAGAGCTTTTGTCATTAAGTGCATTGCCCCAAGTGCGTGGTGAAATCGTGTATGAACCGCACCAGGATAAATATATTCAGACAAACCCAACTGACGAATATGCCTTAATCTTTGAAAAAAAGGGGTTCCTATTATCTCAAAAATCAATTCACTTGGTATTTGGATAAGTCCATGAACAGGGTCATTTATAATTTTTTTTGGATTAGTCATTTTTTTAAATGTTGAATGATAAATGTTGAATGATAAATGATAAATGGTAAATGGTAAATGGTAAATGAAACAGCCAAATACAAAACAGCCAGATTCTTTCAGAATGATACGCTTTTTAAACCTTGAACTTTAAACCTTGAACTTTGAGCTTTTTAAATTTTTGCTCCTTTTCTCACAATAATTTCTGAGCCTCTTGCCAACAATACAGAGGCAGGTTCTTTGTAGAGATATTCTGCAAATGGTTGTCCATATACTTCCTCAAAATCAATATCAATTTGATAATTGTGTACATCAAAAACTTGCCAACGTGGGTGTTCTACTTGATATTGTGCAGTAGTATTTTGTAGCTTGGTGTAACCCCAATAATGCTCTGTAATAAATTCTGCTTCTGAGTTTATGGGTATTTCTTTGGGCGGATAAAACACATTTACACCTATTTTATGCCATTTTTGATTCATTTTCCATTCATAATTTACTTGAAGGTCTTGCGTGTTGGCAATTATTTGATGACGCATTGGTAAGGTTACATAATTCTCGCCATACACCAAATTTGCAACGGTTGCAATGGCTATTTTAGGCACAATTTCTTTGATAAAAACAACACCTCTTTTCCAAGTTTGTATTTCTCCATCAAAATATTTTACATAAAATCTTAAATTTACTTCTTCAAAATTACTGTGAAAAGGCACAGAAATTCCCAATACTTTTGTATCTAAAAACATAAAACCTACTACACTTAGATATGTTTTTCCATTAAAAAAATCAATTTCTACGCCTTTTGGAAGATAAGGAACTAAAATTTCAGGATTTACTTCATAATTGAACATCATTAAATATTCCCAATGAGCAGTCAAAAATTTAGCAGTTAAAGATTTATCCTGTTGTTTTTTCATATTTTTATTTTTTTTATTTTTTAGATAATATGCAAATAGAATGTAAATCTGACATAATTTTTTGTTTATTTTAAAATTAAAACAATAAGAATTTTTTATTTCTTACCAATAAGAAAATATTATTTTACAATTAGGTAACAAATTTTTTATTTTTTCTTGTTCTTCCAAAGAAAACAGATTATTTGTTAAATATAATTCTTCTAAATTTTTAAGGTTTTGAA
>JAAFIN010000076.1 GCA_013297825.1 Cytophagales bacterium | reverse complement strand
AACGTGAGCCTGATGTATTAAAAATGGTAAATTTCCCAAATGAACCACACAAAAATTATATTTTGCAAATTGAATTTCAAACATTGAATAATGATGAAATGCAACAAAGAATGATGGAATATTATGCAATTTTGCACCGAAAACACAAAGTTCCTTTGTTGCAATTTGTCATTTATATTGGACATAAAAAAATGGAAATGGAAAGCGAAATTCACCATAAAAATCTCTTTTTCAAATATGATTTATTTGATATGGGAACAGTAAATTACAATAATTTTCTTGTTTCAGATATTCCAGAGGTGGTTATGTTGGGTGTTTTGTCAGGTTTTGGACACGAAGAAAAAGAGGAAGTTTTAGAAAAACTTTTACAAAAAATTGTTACACTTTCCACCACACTTCCACGTTATAAAAATACAAACATCAAGGATAAATTCGTAACACAATTTAGCGTTTTGTCCAAAGTAAAAAAATTACATCACTTTATCCCCCAAATTCTTAAAAAAATGGCACTAATTTTTAACATTGAAGATGACGAATTTTATAAACAAGGTTTGCAAATTGGCACAACAAAAGAACGTGAAAAAGCAAACTCTCAGAAAGAGAAAAACATTCTCAAAGTTTATGAAAAAGGAATGAAAATTCATGATATTGCTGATGCTTTTGATGTCAGCATTGAAGAAGTCAAAAAAATCATTAAAAATGCAAAATAAGTTTTTTACTTGATTTCTAAAATAAAAAAACGCTTTTATTCTTGAAATAAAAGCGTTTTTTGTGGCTGTTTCATTTATCATTCAACATTTATCATTTATCATTCCCTACAATCTTACCCCCATTATAGTAATATCATCACGTTGTTCAGCTTCACCTTGATGCGAAACGATTTCATTAAGGAGGTGAATACATTGTTGTTTTAATGTTTTTTTGATGTTGTCAAACATGACATCTTTGAATTTTTGGGGGCTAAATTTTTTGCGGTGAATATTAGGATTATCCATTACACCGTCAGTTGTAAGATATAAAATATCACCTTTTTGTAACGTAATATCTTGTTGGGTAAAAGACCTGTAAGCCTCCCCTTGAAAACCACCTATTGAAATACGGTCGCCTTTGAGTTCTTTTAATTCGTGGGTATTATTTTCATAAAAATAAAGCGGTCTTTTTGCACCTGCAAACGTAACTTTTACCTCATTATTTTCTTGTGGAGTGATTTTACAAAGCGAAATATCCATACCGTCCTGATTGGTGGTTTCGCCTTGTCTTAGGCGAGTTCTTACGCCAATGTGCAGAAGTTCAAGAATTTTGTGAGGGTCGTATATTTTTTGACCATTTACGATTTCATTCAAAATCGTATTTCCAATAATGGACATAAAAGCACCTGGCACACCGTGTCCTGTGCAATCCACAGCAGCAAAAAATGATATATTTTCTTGTTCTACGTGAACAAACCAATAAAAATCGCCTGAAACAATATCTTTTGGCATAAATACCACAAAGAAATCTTGAACATATTGTTTGATGCGGTCTTCATTTGGCAAAATTGCTTTTTGAATACTTTGGGCATAGTTTATACTGGAAGTAATAAGCTGATTTTTGCTTTCGGTTTCTCTTGCACGTTGTTGAGCGTTGCGTGTTTCTTCCTCACGCAGTTCAATAATTGCTTGATTTTTGGCGTTGATTTCTGCTTGTGCTTGTGTGAGCTGGCTCATTTTTTCTTTGAGTTCAGTTTCTTGGATTTTAAGAATAGAGGCTTGTGTTTGGGTTTCTTGTAGGAGATTTTTAGCTTCTGTAACATTAAAAGCAAGTTGAATTATTTTTTGTGGTTTGCCTTTGCTGTCATACATTGGTGAAAAAACTGCATTTAACCAAAATTCTTCGCCTTCCCAATCTATACACAAATAATCACCTGCTTGTGAAACTCCTTTTCTAAGATTTTCCCAAAATAATTTGTATTCTTGTGATTTAGCCCATTTATTATCCACAAATGTATTGTGTGATAATCCTGTTATTTCGCTATCATCACATTTGACAAGTTGGCAAAAACTGCTATTTGCTTTGATGATTTTTCCTTCCAAAGAATATTCTACTTTGCAAATTGCACTTGAATTGATGGCATTAAGTTGTCCGTCTAATTCAAGCTGTGTAATACGCATTTGCTCTTGAATAGCAAGCAATTCGTCCATATTTTGACGCATTTCTTCCTCTTGTGCTTCCAGCATTTCGCTTTTTTCGGTTTGTTCTTCAAGGGCTTCTTCTATTTTTTGTTTTTGGGCTTCTATTTCTTGGTTTTTCTTTTCTATTTCTATTTGGGTATTTTGAAGTATAGTAAAATTATCTTTTAACTCTTGTTCTTGTGATTGCAATTTTAGGGCAAGTTGTTGCGATTCATACAATAGTTTTTTGGTGTTGTCGTTGGTTTTTATGGTCAGAATGGCAGATGCAATATTTTGTGAAACTCGTTCTACAAATTCTATTTGATAAGGTTGAAAAATACTAAATGATGCAAGTTCAATCACGCCTTCAGTTTTTCCATTCAGTTGCAAAGGAACAATCAAAATATTCTTTGGTTTCTTATCGCCCAATCCAGAGGAAATATTGGCATAATCATCAGGAATATTGGCAAGATTGATGATTTGATTTTCTAAAAATGCTTGTCCCACAAGCCCATCAGCAAAATCATCTTTCAAAATAATTTTTCTTTCTTCAAAATATAATTGCGTATAAGCGTAAGTTGCTACAAGCTCCAAATGAATATCAGTTGCCTGAAAATCATTTAGCATAAATACCGCTCCTTGTGAAGCATTTAGATAATTTACCAAACCAATGATAATATTTTTGCCCAAAAGTTTTACGTTGGTATCATCAGCTCTCAGAATTTGGGTAAATTCTGCCATTCCTTTTGTAATCCAATTACGTTTTTTGTCCTCCTCTGCTACTTTTTTGAGTTGGTCACGCATTTTCATCAAAGAAATAAAAAGACCGTCTTTTTCTATAT
The DNA here is from genome assembly GCA_013297825.1 of Cytophagales bacterium. Lineage (GTDB taxonomy): Bacteria > Bacteroidota > Bacteroidia > Cytophagales > Microscillaceae > JAAFIN01. The sequence goes on along the minus strand of JAAFIN010000076.1, from coordinate 16,778 downwards.
CTTTTTGGCTTGCTTGCAAAACTGCTGATTCAAAATTTCCTTGTCCAATATTGCTTGTAAATTCTCTTGCTTGCTTAATGCTTTGTGCAATAGCGTGTGTAGAATGTGCGATACTTCCTATTTCGTCCAAAGATTCTATGGTTACAGTGGTCAAAATATCGCCTTCTGATATAGATTTTGCACTTTGAGAAAGGTTTTGCAAAGGAACTACCACATTACGCATCAATGAAAACCAAAGTCCCATTTGCAAAAATGTAATAATCAAACTCACTGCTATCCAACCCAAAAAAACAAGTTCTGTGGGGTCGTATATCCATTTGTAAATGCTGATGACTATGCCCAATACTGACATAAGGCTCGTGAAAAATATCCAAAGCACTAAGCGGTTTTGTATAGGGCGTATTTCAAATGATTTTATGTTCAAAAGTTTAAAGTTTAAGGTTTAAAGTTTAAGGTTCAAAGTTTAAGGTTTAAGGTTTAACAATTTGAACTTTTTGAGCTTTTTGAACTCTTTTTATCTCCAAAATTATACCTTTTTAAAGGAATTTCAAAGAAATTAAAAAAACTAAAAAAAACTTTGTGTTTTTTGTAATAAAATTCATTAACAAACGTATTAACATCACATTAACATTATATTTTTTAGAAAAAATGGTTTTTGGAATTGTGTATTGCTTTTTACTGATACCTAATTACTGACTCCTGACACCTAATTGTATAATGTAATCTAAAAAACACACTTAAAAAATTTTATTTTAAATTTATGAAATACTCAAATTTCTTTAAATTACCGCTTTTGTTGGTAATTTTAATCAATCTAAATGCTTGCCAAAGTGGGGAAAAAAGCGAAAACGCATATTATAACGAAAAGAAAATTCCTAACCAATCTACACCTTCCATAGCTCCCAAAGAAGCAGACAACGAACAAACACAAGCACGAACCGAAGAAGCACCTTCTTCTTCAAAAAGAGAATCAAAAGACAACGAAGCACGCCAAAGAACACAAGACGACACAGGTGTTATAAATGCAAATTTGGATAGCCAAAAAGACCGCAAATTTGTACGCACTGCAGATACAAGATGCCAAGTAAAAAGCGTTCAGAAAGCAACTCGTAATTTGGAAGATTTGACCGTAAAATACAAAGGTTTTATGACAAATGGACATTTTCAGTCGCAAATTGTGAATGAATTTACAAAACCTGCTACATTGGATTCTTTGTTAAACGTCAAAATCGTGAGAGTTACACAAGATTTAACAATTCGTGTGCCTAATATGGCTTTTGATAGTCTTTTGCGTGATATTCAAAAACTTTCGGATTTTGTGGATTATCGTGTTGTGAGGGCTAATGACGTTCAACTGCAATTATTGGCAAAAGCTATGTTTATTGACCGTTTCAAAACTTATGATAATAATTACAATAAAATGTATGGCAGTAACACCGTTTATGGACAAGACCATTTACTTAATAACCAAGTGCAAAATGACCAGCAACGCATTGACAAACTTCGTTTGGAAGATGAAGTGAATTACAGCACTATTCAAATAAATCTTTATCAAAAAGAATATGCTTATCAACAATTGGTTATCAATTTGGATAAAATCATTTACAAACCTTCATTTTTCACACACATTCAAGAGGCGTTTTATGATAGTTTGGATTTTATGCAAAATGTGCTATTTTTCTTGATAAAAACGTGGTTTTTGTGGGTTGGTTTTGCTTTTGGAGTATTTTTTTGGAGGAAATACAATAATTAAGAATGAAGAATTAGGAATTAGTTTTTGGAAAAATGGTCGGAATGTGTTGCAAATAAACTCCTAATTTTGTGTTCATCTTTACCTTTTTACTATGATTTTTCAACAATTTTGATGAAAAGAAAAAAATAAATAGGAAATTATTTGCAACGTATTACTTATTTACAATATATTCCTAACAATTACAAAAATAAAAAAGTTATTTTATTCATCATTTGTAATTCATAATTATCTTCAAAATTGCTTTTTCATCAAGGAAACCTTGATTTTGCCAAGTTTTTTTGCTATTCTCAAAAATCATTAGCATAGGCAACGCATCTACTTTGTAGTTTTCTGCAATGGTAGAATTTTGGTCAAAATCCACAGGCACAACTGCTATTTGAGGGTTTTCTTTTGCTATTTTTTCCAAAATAGGTTTAAGTTTTTTGCAAGGGGCGCACCATTCAGCAGTAAAATCAATTAGTACCAATTTTTTTTGAGCAAGGATTTTCTCAAAATCTTTTTGGCTCATTCCTGCATTTTTTGGTGTGGTATTATTGCTCAAAGGCAATTTTTCTGCTTTCCATTTTGCAATGCCACCGTCCATATTATATACTTCTTTAAAACCCAAACTTTGCAATTTATTACACGCACTCACACTACGCCCTCCTGACAAACAATACATAAAAACAGGTTTATCTTTGTCCAAAAATGAAACCTTTTCCACAAAATCATTTGCATTCCAATCCACATTTAGGGCATTAACAAGGTGTCCATCTTTGTATTCCTGTGGTGTGCGAACATCTACAAGCTGTGGTTTTGGCGTATTTTTAATTTTTTGTTCAAAATCTTTTACAGAAAGATTATTTTGTCCAAGTGAATTTTGAAAACGAAACCAAAAAAATACAACCGCCAAAAAAGCTAAAAGGTAAAAAGTTTCTTTCATATAAAGTTTATTTGTTTTTTTATTATTATTTTAAAAATACTTTTACAACCACAAAAATAACATAAAAAATGCTAATAATTTAAATCGCCAAAAAAACCCATTTTTTTGCTCTTTGTTTATTTTTGTGAAAATTACCCATTAAAATAACACCAAATCAATTAAATCATATTTTAACACAACTTTTTACAAAAATTATGAACACATACAAAACATAAAAAAGAAAAAAAAAGAAAAAAATTAAAAAAAAATTTGTTTTTTTTATTTTTAACTTTTATCTTTGCAAACATTTTATTATATACGAGTGTAGTTCAAGGGTAGAATAGTGGTCTCCAAAACCATTGATGGGAGTTCGAATCTCTCCACTCGTGCAAAAAAATTTAGACCTTTAAAAATTCTACTAAAAAGGGAGATTTAAAGGTCTAAAAAGTTTTTTAGATATATAAAATATTTAAAAATCAAGCACATACAAAAAAAAGTAAAAAATCTTGTATTCAAAATGAAAAAACTGCTTTCATTCTTCCAGGAATCATATAATGAGATAACCCAAAAAGTATTTTGGCCACCTTACAAAGAACTTCAATCTAACGCATATCTGGTGCTTATTGCATCTCTAATACTTGCATTAGTTATTGGAGGAATTGATAAAGTATTTGATATAAGCGTTGGTTTCTTGTATTCTTTTTAAGTTGTAAAACTTTTGCATTTTTATTCATAATTTTTACAAATTTTATTTTTTTATTAAAAAATGGGAAAAAAGAAAGAAGAAGATAAAACTGAATTTGTCAATCCTTTGAAAAAATGGAAAGGACAATTTTGGTATGTCGTAAAAGCAATATCAGGACAAGAAAAAACCGTAAAACAAAAACTTGAACTTGAAACAGAAAAAAGAAAACTACAAGATTATCTAACAAAAATTGAAGTGCCTGTAATGGCTCCTGTTAGTTCAGAAGTAAGATACAGCAAAACAGGTAAAAAAATAGCACAAAGAGAAAAATTGTTTTTTCCTGGTTACGTACTTGTGTGTGCAGATATTACACACCCAGAAGTATTACCACTTATTCAAGAAACACCAAATGTATTGGGTTTTTTGGGAGAAAATGAAAATATGTCAAAAACACCCTCCAAAACAAAAGATATTCGAAAAATGCCTACTCCTCTTAGAGAAGGCGAAGTAAAACGTATATTGGGGGTAATAGACGAGGAAAATATAGACGGTGGTATTACCAAATCAGTTTATTCAGTTGGACAAACTGTAAAAATTACAGGTGATTCTCCATTCAAAGGATTGGAAGGCATAATATTGGGCGTACTTGAAGACAAAAAACGTCTGAATGTTTCCATCAAAATTATGCAAGGCAATGATACACCTGTTGAATTAGGATATACAGATGTGGAGCTTATCTCCTCTAATAATTCCTAAAAAAAACATTACAAAAGCATATTACATATTTTTTGTAAAAAGTTAGCTTCCATAATTTTTATAAAAAATAATAATAGATACACAAATATTTTTAAAAAGGGTAAAAACTAAAATATCATGAAAGAAGTAGCAGGATTTGTAAAACTTCAAGTAAAAGGTGGCGGTGCTACACCAACACCTCCTATTGGACCAGCTCTTGGTAGTAAAGGTCTCAATATCATGGAGTTCTGCAAACAATTTAATGCACGTACACAAGATAAAGCAGGGATTGTATTACCCGTAGTTATCACATATTACAAAGACAAATCTTTTGACTTCGTAGTAAAAACACCACCTGCTACCAATTTGCTTTTAGAAGCTGCAAACGTTAAAAAAGGTTCTGCAGAGCCAAATCGCAAAAAAGTAGGTACTGTAACGTGGGAACAAATACAAAAAATTGCTGAAACTAAAATGCCTGACCTTAACGCATTCACTATTGAATCCGCTATGCAAATGATTGCAGGTTCAGCAAAATGTATGGGTCTTAAAATCTCAGGAACAGCTCCTTGGGAACAAGCAAGTAACTAATCCTTTGATACAAAAACAAATATCTATCTTTATATTTTAAAAAGGTAGTAAATTTTTTAGCAAACATGGCAAAATTAACAAGAAAACAAAAAGAAGCTGCAGCAAAATATGATGCTTCTAAAGAATATTCTTTGGAAGAAGCTACAAAACTTGTAAAAGAAATTACTTTTACAAAATTTGATGCGTCTGTTGATATTGATGTACGCTTAGGTGTTGACCCACGCAAGGCTGACCAAATGGTTCGCGGTGTGGTAGCCTTACCACATGGTACTGGAAAACAAGTACGTGTACTTGTGCTTTGCTCCCCTGAAAAAGAACAGGAAGCAAAAGATGCAGGTGCTGATTTTGTGGGGCTTGATGATTATATTACCAAAATTGAACAAGGTTGGACTGACGTTGATGTTATTATTACTATGCCAACAATGATGGCAAAAGTAGGTAAATTGGGTCGTGTATTAGGTCCTCGTGGTCTTATGCCTAACCCAAAATCTGGTACGGTAACAATGGACGTAGCATCAGCAGTAAAAGAAGTAAAAGCTGGTAAAATTGATTTTAAAGTAGATAAAACAGGTATTATCCATACAAGCGTTGGAAAGGTATCTTTTGAACCTGAAAAAATTGTAGATAATATCAAAGAAGTTATTACTGTTTTAGCTAAATTAAAGCCTTCTACTGCAAAAGGTGTTTATTTCCGCTCTGTGCATATTTCAAGCACAATGAGCAGTGGTATCACTATTGACAAAACAACCATACCTGGTATATAATTTTAACCCCCATTCACAACCCAAATTTTATGACAAAAGAAGAAAAACAAGTTGTTATTGAGGAGTTGAAAGATAAATTTGCAAAATGCTCTTTTTTCTATATGACAGATGCAGGTGGAATGACCGTTGATAATATCAACAAATTTCGTCGTATGTGTTTTGAAAAAGGTATTGAGTATAAAATATACAAAAACACCCTCATTAAAAAAGCACTCCAAGCTAACAATTCAGAAGGTTTGGATTATGCAGAATTTAACGAAAAAGTGCTTTCTGGTTTTACAGGCGTATTATTTTCTCCTGAATCAGGTAGCGCACCTGCGAAACTTATCAAAGAATTTCGCAACAATAACCCTGCAGTACAAGACAAATTACTTTTTAAAGGTGCTTATATTGACGCATCTTTATATATTGGTGAATCTACTTTGAACGAATTGAGCAAAGTAAAATCTCGCCTCGAAATGATTGGCGTGCTTGCTGGTACATTACAATCTGTTGGTGCAAGTCTTGCTGGCGCTCTCAAAAGCAATGGCGACAAAATCGCAGGTGTTCTCAAAACAATTTCTGAAAAAGCTGAATAATACAAAACTGAATAATTTATTTTATTCATCACATTTTATTCTTTTTAGAAATTATTTTAAAATATTTTTTATCTTTTTTTCAAAAAAAAAGTATTTTTTACTAATTAAAAATTCATTTTAAAACAAACTCATTTTTAGTTTTTTTGGCAATTTTTTTAACCCCAAAAAAATAATAATTGAATAAACTTTTTTAAAAAATCATGGCAGACTTAAAAGCAATCGCAGAACAAATTGTAAATCTTTCTTTGAAAGAAGTAAATGAATTGTTGGGAATTTTGAAAAATGACTATGGCATCGAGCCAGCTGCTGCTGCTGCGGTAGTTGCTGCACCTGTTGAAGGTGGTGGTGCTGCAAAAGTTGCAGAAGAAAAAACTGCATTTGACGTAATCCTCAAAGCTGCGGGTGGTCAAAAACTTAATGTTGTTAAATTAGTAAAAGACCTCACAGGTCTTGGCTTGAAAGAAGCTAAAGAACTTGTTGATTCAGCACCAAAAATGTTGAAAGAAGGTGCTACTAAAGATGAAGCAGCAGGTTTGAAAAAACAATTAGAAGAAGCAGGTGCGGAAGTAGAAGTTAAATAAGGTTTGGTACGTATTTTGATGTTCTGCTTTCTTTAATTTTTTTTTGAAATTCTTTTTTCTTATTTGTTAAATAAATAAATTTTATTTTAATAAATTTTTAAAAAAGTAGAACAATACCTAATACTATACACTTATTTAATTACTATTCCTACTATGTTACTTTTTTTTGTATCAAATTTTTGATAATTTTTATAGAACAGACTTGGCTTGTATAGGTCAAGTCTATTCTTGTTTATATTTAGATAGCCAAAAAAGTAAAAAAAAGCTAAAAATAAAATCTTAAAAGTATATAAATTTAGCATTATTTATTATCTTTATGCAAAAAAATGAGCGTGTTAGATTTGCAAGAGTGAAAAAAATCGTGGATTATCCCGATTTTTTAGATGTTCAGTTGCAATCGTTTAAGGATTTTTTTCAAATTGACACTCCTGCTGACAATCGTGCAGATGAAGGTCTTTATAAAGTATTTGCTGAAAATTTCCCAATCAGTGATTCAAGAGAGAATTTTCTTTTGGAATTTATTGATTATGCAGTAGAGCCTCCCAAATTTTCGGTAGACGAATGTATTGAAAGAGGACTTACGTATGCAGTTCCTTTGAAAGCAAAACTAAAACTTACTTATAAAGACGAGGAATCAGACACTGATGTTACAGAAATGGAACAAGATGTGTTTTTGGGTAATATTCCTTATATGACTGAAAAAGGCTCTTTTGTTATCAATGGAGCTGAAAGGGTAATTGTTTCCCAATTACACCGCTCTCCTGGTGTGTTCTTTGCACAGAGCAAGCATACCAACGGTACAAAATTATATTCTGCGAGGATTATTCCTTTTAAAGGTTCTTGGATTGAATTTGCGACTGATGTAAATAACATTATGTACGCTTACATTGACCGTAAGAAAAAATTTCCTGTTACTACCCTTTTGCGTGTAATTGGTTATGGTGAGGACAAAGAAATCCTTGATTTGTTTAATCTTTCAGAGGAAATTGATGCAGTAGCTGAACAACTCCCTAACGCAATAGGTCGCAAACTTGCTGCAAGGGTGCTTAAAACTTGGGTGGAGGATTTTGTTGATGAGGAAACAGGTGAGGCATATTCTATCAATCGTTATGATGTATTGTTAGAGCGTGATGCTATTGTGGAAGAAAAACACATTAGTATTATTTTAAATTCAGGTGCTAAATCTATCTTTTTGCAAAAAGAAGATGCTAACACAGCAGATTTTCAAATAATTTATAACACCATACAAAAAGATAAATCTAACTCTACAAAAGAAGCATTAGAAGAAATTTATCGCCAACTTCGTAATAGTGAAGCTCCTGATGAAGCTACTGCGAAAGAGGTAATTCACGGTTTGTTTTTTAGTGATAAAAGATATGACTTGGGCGAAGTAGGACGTTATCGTCTTAATAAAAAACTTGAACTTTCATTGGAAGATAGAGTTTTGACCAACCAAGATATTATTTCAATTATCAGATATTTAATTGGACTTATCAATTCAAGAGCGGTTGTTGATGATATTGACCATCTTAGCAATCGTCGTGTGCGTACTGTTGGGGAACAATTATTTTCACAATTTGGCGTAGGTCTTGCTCGTATGGTGCGTACCATACGTGAAAGAATGAACGTAAGAGATGAAGGCGACCCAAAACCAATGGATTTAATCAATCCACGCACTTTGTCGTCTGTTATCAATTCATTTTTTGGGACAAATCAGCTTTCCCAATTTATGGATCAAACCAATCCTTTGGCAGAAATTACGCACAAAAGACGTATGTCAGCCTTAGGCCCTGGTGGTCTTTCAAGAGAAAGGGCAGGTTTTGAGGTTCGTGACGTACATTACACCCACTACGGAAGACTTTGTACGATTGAAACGCCAGAGGGTCCTAATATTGGTCTTATTTCTTCGCTTTGTGTTCACGCAAAAATCAATGGAATGGGTTTTATTGAAACCCCTTACAGAATTGTAAATGAAGCAAAAGCAACAGATGCCATAAAATACCTCACAGCAGAAGAAGAAGACAAACATTATATTGCACAAGCTAACGCTATCATTGATAGCACAGGCTTGTTTTTGAGCAAAGACGTAAAATCAAGGTTTGAGGGCGATTTTCCTATTGTGGAACCTACCCAATTAACCTATATGGACGTAGCACCTAATCAAATTGTGTCAGTTGCTGCCTCGCTTATTCCTTTCTTGGAACATGATGATGCAAACCGTGCTTTGATGGGTTCTAATATGCAACGTCAAGCAGTGCCTTTACTTCGCCCACAAGCTCCTATCGTAGGAACAGGCTTAGAAGAACGCCTTGCAAGAGATTCACGTGCTTTGGTGGTAGCAGAATATGACGGTGTTATTGACAGCGTAGATGCAACCCAAATTACAGTAAGATATGATTATGATGATGCACATCTTTTGCTTTCTTTTGAAGAAGAATTAAAAGTGTATAATCTCATTAAATTTAGAAGAACCAACCAAGACACTACCATTAACCTTCGTCCTATTGTACTGAAAGGTCAATCAATTAAAAAAGGTGATGTATTGTGTGAAGGTTATGCAACCCAAAACGGTGAATTAGCACTCGGTGCCAATATGAAAGTTGCGTTTATGCCTTGGCAGGGATACAACTTTGAAGATGCGATTGTAATTTCTGAAAGAGTGGTAAGAGAGGATATTTTTACCTCAATTCACATTGAAGAATTTGAAACCGAAGTACGTGATACAAAACGTGGTGAGGAAGAACTTACATCTGAAATTCCTAACGTAAGCGAAGATGCTATCAAATATCTTGATGAAAATGGTATTGTAAGCATTGGAACTCACGTAAAAGAAGGTGATATTTTGGTAGGTAAAGTAACGCCAAAAGGTGAAACTGACCCAACCCCAGAGGAAAAACTTTTGCGTGCTATCTTTGGCGACAAAGCTGGTGATGTAAAAGATGCTTCTTTGAAAGCTCCTGCGTCTTTGAAAGGTGTTATCATTGATACAAAACTTTTTTCTCGTGTAAAACGTGATAAAGATGGTCGTGATAAAATCAAAGCTGAAATCAAAAAACTTACAAATGATTACAGCAAACAACTTTTAAGGTTGAGGGAAGCAATGATTGAAAAAATGATACATTTGCTTGAAGGCAAAGTATCTGGTGGCATTCATCACAAATTTGATGCCTCTAACGAAATTATACCAAAAGGAAGCAAATTTACAAAAACCAACATCACAAAAGAATTATTCCCTGCGAAAAACCCTTTTAGAGATGAAGATGCTTATAATGTTCCAGAGGAAGTAAATTTTGTGAGTGATGTAATTTTTGAAAATGCAACCTCTGACAAAACCATTAACGCTACGATTGTTCAACTTATCAAAAGTTACAACCGTAAAAGAAATGAAGTTACAGGACTTTTCAAACGTGAAAAAAATATCAAAGAAGCTGGCGACGAATTACCAAATGGCATTGTAAAACTTGCAAAAGTATATGTTGCCAAAAAACGTAAATTGCAAGTGGGTGATAAAATGGCAGGACGACACGGAAATAAAGGGGTTGTAGCTCGTATCGTAAGAGATGAAGATATGCCTTTCCTGGCTGATGGAACGCCTGTTGATATTGTGCTTAATCCGCTTGGCGTACCTTCACGTATGAATTTGGGACAAATTTATGAAACGGTACTTGGTTGGGCTGGTTTGAAATTAGGTAAAAAATACGCAACACCTATTTTTGATGGTGCTACTGAAGAAGATGTAATCAAAGAACTTGAAGAAGCACAATTACCACATTTTGGACGTACTTATCTTTATGACGGTTTGACAGGTGATAAATTTGAACAACCTGTTACAGTTGGCGTGATTTATATGCTCAAACTTGGTCACTTAGTTGATGATAAAATGCACGCAAGGTCTATCGGGCCATATTCACTTATTACACAACAGCCTCTTGGTGGTAAAGCACAATTTGGTGGTCAGCGTTTTGGTGAGATGGAGGTTTGGGCTTTGGAGGCGTTTGGTGCTGCGAATGTGCTACAAGAAATCTTAACAGTTAAATCTGATGATGTTGTAGGACGTTCCAAAACTTATGAGGCGATTGTAAGAGGTGAAAATATCCCTACGCCTAATATCCCTGAATCATTCAATGTACTTGTACATGAACTTAGAGGATTGGCTTTAGAAATCACTTTGGAATAAAAAAGGTTCAAGGTTTAAAGTTTAAGGTTTAAAATAAAAAATGGTTTTTATGAAAAAATAACATATAAATTTTTTTTTAGTAATAAAAAATCAATAGCAAACTTATTAAATATTAAAACTTTATTTTTTTAAAAAATAAAATTTTAAAGTAAATTAAAAATAAAGCTATAAGGAAAAGGAATGAAATAAATTCATCTTATAAAAACCCTGAAAGGGTTTAACAATGGTAACCCCACGTGAAACGTGGGGAATAAAAAGGCGAAGTTATTTTAATCTTGTTCCTAAGGATAAATTCAGAATAAAAAGTTTTGAACTTTAAACCTTAAACTTTAAACCTTAAACTTTTTAAACTTCAAGCATTGTAATTCAAAAAAAATAATGACTTCTATTTGAAAAAATAATATGTCTAAAAAAAACAAAAGATATTCAAACGACTTTCGCAAAATTACGATTAGTTTGGCTTCCCCTGAATCCATACTTAACAATTCTTGGGGCGAGGTAAAACAACCCGAAACCATCAATTATCGTACCTACAAACCTGAAATGGAAGGTTTGTTTTGTGAAAAAATTTTTGGTCCCGTAAAAGACTGGGAATGTCATTGTGGTAAATACAAACGTATTCGCTACAAAGGAATCGTGTGCGACAGGTGCGGTGTGGAAGTTACAGAAAAAAAAGTACGCAGAGAACGAATGGGACATATTTCCCTTGTAGTACCTGTTGTGCATATTTGGTATTTCCGTTCATTGCCTAATAAAATTGGGTATTTGCTTGGATTACCTACCAAAAAACTTGACCAAATTATTTATTATGAAAGATATATCGTAATTCAATCTGGTATCAAAGAAAAAGATGGTATCAGCCAATTAGATTTTCTTTCAGAAGAACAATATCTTGATATTTTGGATTCTCTCCCACGTGAAAACCAACAACTTGACGATAAAGACGAAAGGAAATTTATCGCAAAAATGGGTGCAGAAGCCTTAGAAATGCTACTTTCTCGTTTGGATTTAGATTTGCTTTCTTACGAACTTCGTAACTCAGCATCTAATGACAAATCACAACAACGCAAAGCTGAAGCATTAAAACGCCTTAGAGTTGTAGAAGCATTCCGCAGTGTAAAAAATAGAAATTTGCACCACACAGATGAAGAACGCAAAAGAATAACTGAAGAAGGTAAAAAAGTAATTGATAATCGCCCTGAATGGATGATTATTCGTAATGTGCCTGTTATTCCGCCAGAATTGCGTCCTCTTGTGCCTTTGGACGGTGGTCGTTTTGCAAGTTCTGACTTAAATGACCTTTACAGAAGGGTTATTATTCGTAATAATCGCCTCAAAAGACTTATTGAAATCAAAGCACCTGATGTAATTTTGCGTAATGAAAAACGTATGTTGCAGGAGGCTGTGGATTCTTTGTTTGATAATTCACGCAAAGTTAATGCAGTACGTGCTGACGGAAATAGAGCTTTAAAATCTCTTTCTGATATGCTCAAAGGAAAACAAGGACGTTTCCGTCAAAATCTTTTGGGTAAAAGGGTGGATTATTCTGGTCGTTCTGTAATCGTGGTGGGACCTGAACTAAAACTACACGAGTGCGGTTTGCCAAAAAATATGGCTGCGGAGTTGTTCAAACCGTTTATCATTCGCAAATTGATTGATAGAGGTATTGTAAAAACCGTAAAATCTGCCAAAAAAATTGTAGATAGAAAAGACCCTGTTGTGTGGGATATTTTGGAAAATGTATTGAAAGGACACCCTGTATTACTTAACCGCGCTCCTACATTGCACCGTTTGGGTATTCAAGCATTCCAACCAAAATTGATAGAAGGAAAAGCAATTCAGTTGCACCCTTTGACTTGTACCGCATTTAATGCTGACTTTGACGGTGACCAAATGGCTGTTCACGTTCCGCTTGGAAACGCAGCGATTTTGGAAGCCTCTTTGTTAATGCTTTCTGCACATAATATTCTTAACCCTGCCAATGGTGCGCCTATTACAGTACCTTCACAAGACATGGTGCTTGGGTTGTATTATTTGACTTTGGGCAGAAAACATACAGAAGAATATCCTGTTTTGGGTGAAAATAAATTATATTATTCTGCTGAGGAAGTAATTATTGCCCTCAATGAGAAAAAACTTTCTAAAAATGCCAACATCAAAGTACGTGTAAATGTACGCAATGAAAAAGGACAATTAGAACAGAAACTTATTGAAACTGTAGCAGGACGTGTATTATTTAACCAATTTGTGCCAACAGAAGTAGGTTATGTAAATGAAGTTTTGACCAAAAAGAAATTACAAGGTATTATCTCCAAAGTATTCAAAATAGCAGGCGTAGCACGTACCGCTAATTTCTTGGACAATATCAAAACGCTTGGTTTCCAAACTGCTTACAAAGGAGGTTTATCTATTGGATTAGATGACGTAAAAATTCCAACTGAAAAAGGACATTTTATTGCAGAAGCAAAGGTAAAAATTGAGGAAATCCTTGAAAATTACCAAATGGGATATATTACCGAAAATGAAAAATACAACCAAGTAATTGACATTTGGACAAAAGTAAATATCAAAATTACCGAAATCCTAATGAAACAACTCAAAGAAGACCAACAAGGCTTTAATTCTATCTATATGATGATGGATTCAGGTGCAAGGGGTTCTAAAGAGCAAATTCGTCAGCTTGGTGGTATGCGTGGTTTGATGGCAAAACCTCAAAAAAATCTTCAAGGTTCTGTAGGTGAGATTATTGAAAACCCTATCCTTTCCAACTTCAAAGAAGGTTTGGACGTGTTGGAATATTTTATCTCTACACACGGTGCGCGTAAAGGTTTGGCTGATACTGCCCTCAAAACTGCTGATGCGGGTTATTTAACAAGACGTTTGGTAGATGTAGCACAAGATGTTATCATTACCGAAGAAGATTGTGGTACTTTGAGAGGTATTTCTGTAAGTGCTTTGAAAGAAAATGATGATATCAGAGAGCCACTTTCTGAACGTATTTTGGGACGTGTATCAGTTTATGATGTCATAAATCCAGAAACAGATGAAATTCTTGTACTTTCAGGTCAAGAAGTAACCGAAGATATTGCTGATAAAATTGAAAAAGCAGGTATTGAAACCGTAGAAATTCGTTCTGTGCTTACTTGTGAAACTCGTCATGGTGTTTGTTCTAAATGTTATGGACGAAATCTCGCAACAGGCAGAATGGTACAACGTGGCGAAGCAGTAGGTGTTATTGCAGCACAATCTATTGGAGAGCCAGGTACTCAATTAACCTTGCGTACATTCCACGCAGGGGGTGTTGCACAAAGTACAACTGTGGAAGCGAATCATAAATCTAAATTTAATGGTATTGTGGTGTTCGAACGTATCAAAACATTACCAACTGTAGATAATGAAGGCAAAGAAACACAAATCGTAACAGGTCGTTCAGGTGAATTTAAAATTATGTCACTTGATGGTAAAAAAACATTTATTAGCCAAAATGTACCTTATGGTTCATATATGTTGGTAAAAGATGGTCAAGAAGTGAAAAAAGACGAAGAAATTTGTAAATGGGACGCTTTCAATGCGGTAATTCTTGCTGAAAAAGATGGAAAAGTTTTGTTTGAAGCCATTGAAGATGGTGTTACTTACAAAGAAGAAGAAGACCCTCAAACAAGACACCGTGAGAAAGTAATCATTGAATCAAGAGATAAATCACGTAACCCTGCTATTATCGTTGATACCAACACAGGAAATCCAGAAGATAACACTTCCAATAACCTTCCTGCTGGTGCGCGTATTGCGGTAACTGACGGACAAAATATCGTAGCTGGTACTATTCTTGTGAAAATCCCACGTATTATGGGACGTAACAGGGATATTACAGGTGGTTTGCCTCGTGTAACTGAGCTTTTTGAAGCTCGTAACCCTTCTAATCCTGCTGTAGTAAGCGAAATAGACGGTGAGGTAGAATACGGTGGCATCAAACGTGGTAATCGCCAAATATTGGTAAAACCAAAATCAAGAAGTGATAGCGAACAATCAGACAGAGAACGTGCAAAAACCTATATGGTTTCTATGTCAAAACACATTCTTGTTAATACCAATGATTTTGTGAAAGCTGGACAACCACTTTCTGACGGTGCGATTACGCCTTCCGATATTTTGGCAATCAAAGGTCCTACCGCAGTACAGGAATATCTTGTAAATGAAATCCAAGAGGTTTATCGTTTGCAAGGTGTGAAAATCAATGACAAACACATTGAGTGTATTGTAAGGCAAATGATGCAAAAAGTAGAAATTGTAGAGTCTGGTGATACTACATTCCTACAAAACCAAATCGTGGATAAATTTGTATTCCGTGCGCAAAATGATGATATTATTATTCACGGTAAAAAAGTAGTAACAGACTCAGGCGAATCTTCTAAATTTAAAGCTGGTCAAATCATTACCGCAAGAGAATTGCGTGATGAAAATTCAAGCCTAAAACGTAGAGATATGAAAATTGTAAAAGCTCGTGATGCCCAAACTGCGGTTTCTAAGCCTACTTTACAAGGTATTACGCAAGCGTCATTAGGTACTGATAGTTTTGTATCTGCTGCGTCTTTCCAAGAAACAACCAAAGTATTAAGCGAAGCAGCGATTGCTGGTAAAATTGATTATTTGGGTGGTTTGAAAGAAAACGTAATTGTAGGACATCTTATTCCTGCTGGTACAGGTCTTCGTGATTATGAGGATTTTGAGGCAGTGAATAGAGAAGAAGTGTCAAGAGATACTTTGGAAAACTACACAACCAAAGAAGCTGTAACTGATACTTTTAAATAAAAAAGGTGTCAGAAATTAGATATCAATAAAACACAAAAACACGCACAGAATAATATTTTGTGCGTGTTTTTTATTGCTATTTTCGTTGTTGTTGTTAGAAAAATATTTGCACAACTGCAAAAAAATATAACAAAAATCAGATACTTTTATAATTACTCACGTGTATTTTTTCACCAACAACTCAGCGAACAAGCCTTGTGTGTGGTTGTCAGTGATGAAAAATATTTTTTACTTTTGGGAAGTTATTTTTTACTTTTGTGCTTACATTTTTCTAAACATTGACAACGGACAAAAATTTTTCCTATTTTTTTACACTATGAAAAAAAATTTAATATTTTTATTGCTTATTCTTTTGTGTTGTTCTTGTGTTCATTTGCAAGACCGAAATGGTAAAAAAAGGCTTATTCCAAACCTTAGAAAAGATGCAAATAATAAACTTACAAAAGAACAAAAATCATATATTTTGCCTTTTGAATTTCCTTCATTTTCAAAAGACAGCAATATTATTTTTAGGCATATTTTTCCAAAAAATGTTCAAGAAATCAACGCTCAAAAAAAACATACTTTGTGGGTTGTGTATTATCCTTGTGGTTCTACTGCAAATGAACTTGCAACTTTGATGAATTTTGGTAAAAAAATAGAGGAAAAATATTCAAAAGATTTTCAAACGGTTTGGGTTTCACTTACTTATGATTTGGGTTTTGTACAGGAAATGTATAATGCAATTAAAACCACAAAAAACGCTTATATTGCTTCAAGCGAAGCATTTGGTGATAAACTTTTATGCAAACACATTAACTTTAACAAAGAAATTCACACAGATTTATACACCAAATATAAAGATGATTTGGGAGATTTTTATATTTTCTTGGTGGATAATGAAAAAAATCTAATTTTTGAAGGCGATTTTGTTTGGAATGAGAAAGAAAAAGAAAGTGAATTAAAAGACAAAGATATTTTTTTTAAGTTTTTTAAAGAAAATTATCCAATGAAATAAGCTATTCTATTTTTGAAAAATAAATAAAAAAAAGTGATTTGGTGCAAGACTTCAGTCTTGTACCTACCATTCCGAAAGTCTCCGACTTTCTGCCCAAAGGCAACTATCACACAAACAACACACACAAACAAGGCACATATCACTAAGCTTCCTTAATTGCGAAAAACCAAATTTTTCGCTAACTTTAACTCACAAATTGCCCTTGTGGGC
>JAAFIN010000075.1 GCA_013297825.1 Cytophagales bacterium | reverse complement strand
CTTATAAAATCAGGAAAATCAATCGCAGTAGAAAGAATATTTTGTTGTGCAATAGAAAATTCTTGGGTATAAAAATTATTTTTATGTAAAAAAACTATAAAATTTTTATCTTTTTCTTCGGAAATAAAAGATTTACACAAAAGCAGTTTAAATTTTTTTCTAAAAAAAATGATTTCTGTTTCCCTCTTTTTGTTGCGTTTTGCTCTTGGGTTTTTTATGTATGATATTTTATCTTCTATTTCCAAAAAATCTTCTGTAATTTCTCTTGTAAAATCATTGATAAGTCGTTTATTTTTGAGAATTGTAGTATCTGTTTTTAAACTGTCTTTTGGATTTTGATAAATGAAATGTATCTCATCTGTTCCTGCCAAAATATCCCTAAAATAAGGATTTTGTATGCCAAAAACATCAAAAAAATAGATAAAAACCAATAAAAAAAAGATAAGGAAAAAGAGTTTCAAAAGTTTAAGGTTTAAAGTTCAAGGTTCAAGGTTTAATTCACAAGGTGATTTTTTATTATAATTGTGAAATAATTTATCTGTTTGATTGCTCTCTTGCAAAAAACAGCCAGATTTTTTCAGAATGACAGAAAGGTGTTTTTAGTTTAAACCTTAAACTTTAAACCTTAAACCTTAAACTTATTAAACAGCGTGCAACCACGCTTGTTTTTGCAACAATTCGCTTTCTTCTTCTGCGTAATCAGGGTCATCTACACAACAATCCACAGGACAAACCGCAGCACATTGTGGTTCTTCGTGAAAACCTTTACATTCGGTACATTTTCCTGAAACAATGTAATAAAATTCGTCAGAATAAGGGTCTTGTTTTGTGTTAGCAGGTATCACAGAACCATCTTCAAGTTCCACTTCTGAAAGTTTAGTACCACCTGCCCACGTCCAATTTGCAGCACCTTCATAGATTGCAGTATTAGGACATTCAGGTTCGCATGCACCACAGTTGATACATTCGTCAGTTATCATTATAGCCATAACATTTAAAAAAAAATTGTTTGATTGAATTTTTTAGATTTAAAAAGTATGCAAATTTACAAAAAAACAACGAAATTTTTAGCGGACTTGTTTTATTTAGAATGTTTTTTATTTTTTTCAAAAATTTTTATAAAAAATGAACTTTCTGAAAAAATCAAATGTTAAAACAATAGATGTTAAAACATTTAATTTTTTATCTTAATTTTTTATCAAAAACAATTTTTTAATTTTATGAAAATTGCATCTCTTGTTTCTCGTTATTTGTTGGGATTTATGTATGTGGTATTGGGTTTGAATGGTTTTTTGGGATTTATTCCGCTTCCACCGTTTCAAGGTAATCCTGCTGATTTTATGAAAATCCTCTTTGAAACTAAATTTTTATTTGTGGTAAAAGGTATTGAAATTTTGGGTGGTTTGATGTTGTTGAGCAATCAATTTGCACGTTTGAGTGCTGTGATTTTGATGCCTATTACGGTTAATATTTTGTTATTTCACTTGTTGATAGAACAAGGAAATCCTATAATGAGCCTTGTAATGCTCACAATGAATGTGTTGATTTTGTTTGGTTATTATGAAGATTTGAAAGTTGTTTTGAAACAAAACTAATTTAATTGAGAATTAGGAATGAGGAATGAGGAATTAAACAGCCAAATAAGAGCAGGATTTTCAGAATTTAAGGATTAACAGGATTTTCAATAAAAAAACGCTTTACTTTTAAAATAAAGCGTTTTTTAGTTTTTACCATTTGAAATTTTTGAGCTTTTTTAGTAAAAAAGAATTTCTGTATTTTTAAATTGTTTTTTGAGTTCTTCTCGTGTGCCTAAATTGATAGGGTTATTTTTTAAATTGATTTCTTGAAGATTATTATGTGCAAAATCTTTGAGATTTTTGAGGTTATTTTGGTTCAAATCCAAAAATCTAAGATTGGAACATTTGCCTAAAAATTCAGGCACAACATCAAGATTATTTTTTGTTAATGAAAGTGTATGAAGTTCTGTAAGTTGTGTAATATTTTCTGTGATATTGGTTAATTTATTGTTGTCATATTGCAAACTTTTTAGTTTTTTTGGACAATTTGCAATGACATTTCCAAAATTTAAAGCTGAATTTTTGGATAAATCTAATTGTTCCAAATTTTCTAAATCCAAGAATGTTTTTGGAATTTCGGTTAAATGATTTTTTGAGATATTAAGTTTTTTGAGATTTTTTAAAGCAAAAAATACTTCTGGTAATTGTATAAACTGATTTTCTTGCAAAAATAATTGTTCAAGTTGCGTAAGTTTTCCGATTTCAGCAGGCAATTTATATAAGTTGCAATCTGCAAGATATAATACTTTGAGGTTTTTGAGATTTTTGAGATTTTCAAATAATTTATCAATTTCTAAAATTGGGTTTTCGCTCAAAATAAAACTATTCAAATCCGAAAGTTGTGCAATAGCGTCAGGCAATGCAGTCAGATTATTATGTGCAAGGTTTAAGATTTTGAGATTTTTAAGGTTTTGGATTTCTTCGTCAATATTTTTTATTTGGTTAAAACACATATCCACAATTTCTAAATTGGGTAATTGTGTTAATTCTTTTGGAAAACTTTGAAAAAAATTATTTTGAAGATAGATTGCTTTTAAGTTTTTTAATTTTCCTATTTCAGCAGGCAATTCTTCCAAACCATTCATATAAAGGTCTAATTCTTCCAAATTTCTTAATTTTCCAATTTCCATTGGTAAATTTTTAAAATTATTTTTGCCCAAACTTAATTTTTTTAAATTTGGTAATTTTGCCAATGTTTGAAAACTTTTTTGAAGATTTATTTTTGGATTTTGCCCAAGATTTACTTCTTCTAAGGCGGTTAATTCAATGATATTATCAGGAATTTCTGAAATTCTTGTACCAAAAAGCTCTAATTTTTTAAGATTTTTTAAAGCAACTACTTTTTTAGCATCTTCATCATTGATAGCTTGTTCGCTCAAATCAAGATGCGACACATCATTTGGATTTTTGAGTGCTTCTTCAAGTGAAATATATACTTTTGGCGAAATTTTATTTTTTTTTGTGTTTTTAGCAATTTCGTGTGCGAATAATGAAGGCAAAAACAAAGCAACACAACAAAAGTATGCGAAAAAATAACTTATTTTTAAACTTGGAAAAATATGTTTCATAACTTTTAAAAGATAAAAAATAATTGAAATCTTGTTTTTTTTAGATGAAATTCAAAATAAATTTAATCTAAATTCCTATTTTTTAAGTAAATATTTTTTTCAATCAAAAAGTAACCGCTTTTGGTTGTTTGTGTTAGAATTTTATTAACAGATTTTATGCGTTTCACAGGTATAAATGTCTGTGCTTTACATAAAAATCGTAATAAAAACTTTTGGAGGGTTTGAAACCCTCCAAAAGTTGAAAATCATTTTATACACACTAAAAGTGTGTGCTACGATTTTAATTGCTTTTGTATTTCTTCCAAAATACTATTTCCTAAAAAATTACCCATTTCTTCCCATTCTTCGTTAGAAGGAGAAAGATGATAAGGTTTTTCTATGGTTTTTGATGTATTGCGATGTATATTAAATATTTTGTATTTTAAAACCTCAAACTCAATAATCAAATTAATGCTATTCAATTTTATTTTTTTGCTTAAATCTAAAAAACCATCAAAATCTATTGCAAAAAAAATTCTTGAATTTTCAAAAAGTATTTTTGGTAATATATTGCTTGTTTTGAAAAAATTTAAACTATCAAAATTAGGAATATTATAAGTTTGATTTGCACCAAAACTTAATTTAATTTCCATAAACAAATCACCCAACTTCCTCACTCTTTCATCAATAATTTTCTCTTGAATTTTTGGCAATAATTCATTTAGAAACAGGTTTTCAACAACTTCTGGGGATTTTTTGATTTCTGCACGTTCAATAGGATTTATTTGTGCCTTGAGCAATTTAATTTTTTTCTCAAAATCGCCTTCTTCGTCCAAAGATTCATTATTGAGGGCTTTTTTCTTAATTTCTAATGCTCTTTTGATGCTTTTTGCAATATAAATCGCAAAAGGTTCTAAATTTTCATTTTGGTCAATTTCTCTTAAAGCCTCTATATATTCCTTGCGGTGTTCGGTCAAAATTACCGCAGGCGGAAAACCGTATTTCATTAAAATAAAATTCATCAAAAGCCTCGCCATTCGCCCATTTCCATCATCAAAAGGGTGAATACGCACAAACCTATAATGAAAGCCAACCGCCAGCAAAATAGGGTGTAGTTCCTTTTTTTCTTCTTCTGCACGTTGCCAATCTATAAGTTCGTCCATTTTGGCAGGCGTTTCTTCTGGTGTCGCAAAATAAAACATTTCGCCTTTGGACGTTTTTACGTGATTTGGTTGGGTTTTATACACCCCAATTTCTATTTTTTTGGTTGTAGGCAATCCGTCAGGCGTTTGTGCTGGTCTGTAATAAGGTTCTTTGAGGATAAGTTTGTGCAATTCACGTATAAAAAGTTCAGAAATAGGGCGTTGTACTTCTTCGCCTTTTATAATTTCCAAAATCCATTTTACAGCTTCGTCGTGTCCTTGTATTTCTAAGTGGTCTTTTAGTGGTTTTCCTTTGGCAGTAATGCCATACAAAATCAAAGTTTTGGTTTCGCCAAAAGTAAGTGAATTTCCTTCAATATTATTTGAATGAAAATTCCATTCTAATCGCATTTTTTGAAAAAATCTTTCTAATTGTTCGTTGGTTGGCGTGCCTAATTTTTGGATTTCATTTACCAAAAAATCTATTTCTGAAATAATATTTTGTAGTTCGTTCATATTTTTATTTTTTTAAAAAACCTATCCTAAATCCTTTCTCAACAGAGAAAGGACTTTAAAATGGGAATTTATTTAATATTCGTTTATTTCAAATTCAAAACATTCAAAACAATATTTTTATTTTCTTCATCAGCTTCAATAGAAATTACTTGATTATTGAGCATAATGATTTCATCACGTCTATTCAACGTAAAATCTTTGTGCAAAGGCGTTTGAGGCATCACAACTTTTCCAGTTGGGTCAATACACATCATAAAACAGCTTTGTTGTGCAACATTCCAACTATCATTATTACTTACCACATACAAAATCAGAATGTTATTATTGGGAAGTCGTTGTATTTTGATGTTTTTTACATTTTGGTTTGTGGCATCTTTGAAAGCAGTAAGCCAAGTTACACCTTCATTTTTTTGTGGATTCCACCCTCCCCCAAAATCATAAAAACCACCTTTTTCTGTAATACCTTTTGTGAGTACAATCTCTTTTGGTACTTCATTCCATTTTTCTGATTTAGCAGTTTCAAAATCTTTTTTGATTTTTATAATGCCCAAATTGCGTGAATCTACGTTTTTATATACTTTTGGATTGATGCGTGCATTGTTGATGGATTTTCCTGATGCGTCAGGCTCGCCTGCAAACACTATCATATAACCATCATTAAGTTCTGCCAATCCACCAAGTTCGGTATAAGTGCCATTATCATTTGACCATTTGTAATATGATTGTGAAGGTGTGCTTATTTCGTCATATTTTGGAAAATTTCTGCCATAACCGTCAGCAGTAGTTCCGTGTTGGGTTTTAAATGTATAAATTACACGTGAATTGCGTTGTTCGCCTTTAAGTTTGTGAAGATGTATGCCTCGTGGATAATTATCACCCAAATCAATCATTACAAAATCAGTATCTTCACCAGCTTGCAGATAATTGTCAAATGAATGTCCAGAAGTTTGTCCTAAATTTCTGATAATTTCTAAGGTATTAGCATCAAATGTTACCGCAATACCGCCCTGATGGTTTAATCCATCTGCACTTTTGAACATTGTGCGTCCCATCGTCATTCCAATTACACCATTTTTATACTTCAAATCTCCTGCAAAAAAACCTATTCCCCACACATTTAATTGTTTTTGTTCAGTGGGTAATTTTTTTTGTAAAATAGTTTTTCCTTGTGAATTTAATTTGTGCATAAACATTTGAGCTGTTTTTTCATCTTTCAAATCTATATATGTTACACAATAATAATTATTTTTTTCATCAACAGTTGCACACAATAATTTTTGGTTTGTGGGAATATTTAGGTTAATGTGTTGAGCATTTTTTAGGTTTTTATCAAAAGTAGAAAGTGTAATTTTCAAATTTTTTGGGTCTTGCCAAATAATATTAAGGTTATTTGCATTGTCTTTCAAAGGAAAAAACAATCTGTAATCCAAACTTATATGTGCATTTGGTGTATTATTTACAGGAAATTTTAATATTTGCCAATCACCAATTTGTGTTTTTGTGGAATTGTTGTTGTTGCTTGTGTTGTTGTTATTATTTGCGTTGTTGTTGTTATTTGTGTTATTATTATTGTTTATGTTATTGTTATTATTTGTGTTGTTATTATTATTTGCAGTGCCTTTTGGTGTCCAAATTCCTTCAAAAATCATCAAATCAGTCATTGCACCTGTGAATGATTGGGCATTGCTATAATTGTATGATGATACATTTGTGCCTCCATATTGTTCAAAACAATTTTTGTCATAACCACTATTTTGTTCAAAGATTTTTTTATTATCCAAATACAAAATTGCCTTTCCTTGTGTATGCACAAATACAATTTCTTGGAATGGTCTATTTACAAATGAAAGTTCTTGAAGTTCTGTGGTTTTATAATCAGCTTGTGTTTCCAATTTTATATCACCATTATTTACCCAAAGAGCAATTTTTCCATTTTCTAACAAATAAATGCTAAAAAATCTGCAAGCTCGCCCAATAGAAATGATAGGACGAGTTGCTTGTAGAAGTGGTTTGAAACGTACTTTGACACTAAAATTGTTTAAGTCAGAAATTATATCTTTTCTGGTGTCAATTTTTACCTGTTTTTTAGCATCATTTGCAAATGATGCACCTTCTTGGTTTAAGATTACACCTTCAAAGGTAAGCACGTGATTTGGGTTTAATTTATCCCTAAAATCTTTTTGCAAAGGATAATGAGCAACAAGTTTAGGATTTTGTGCAGAGATTTTTTGTATAAAAAAAATACAAAAAAATATAAAAAGAATAGTTTGTTTCATAGTAAAAAGGTAAAAGTAGTCAGTTGTCAGTAATAATACATTAAAATCAAATTTTTTGATAAAATACGCTTTTTTTTAAATAAAAAAAAATCTCCAAAAAAATATATACTTTTTTTGGAGATTTTTGTGTGGTGGAATAATTTTTGTGTTTTTTGATGCATTACTATATAACAATAATATTATGGAATTAAACGAAAACCAAAAAAAACGCATTAAAAATGCTATTGAATCGCAAAGTTTTGATATTGAAATCCAAAATTTGGTTGATGAAGGGTTTACAAAAGAAGAAGCCACTTTAAAAATGAACCAAGAAGTTGATTTACAAAAACAATTACTTTCTGAGCAAGGTCTTGCATCTAACGAAATAGAACAGAAAGAGTATTATATGTTTATAGCACTTCTTTCAATAGCAATCGCAGGCCCGCTTTGGAATATTAATTTCCCAATTTGGCATATAACATCTGTTTGTTTATCAGGAGTTCTTGGCTATTTCCTTTTTAAGAAGAAACCAATAGCAGGAGTTGCTGGGTCAAGCTCTCTTGCACTAACGTTTCCTTTCTTTTATAATTGGTACATTTCACTCAAAGGAGAATTAATGTTTGCTGCAGAAGCAATGATACCATTATTTTTTTCTTTGTGTGTTTCTGCTTTGTTGGTGGGAATATCTTTTAAGATATTTTATAGCAATACAAATAAATAGTTTGTTACTGTAAAATTTTTATTGCGAAAATATTGATTTCTATTTGCTTTTTAATTTATAGAGTTTTTATTATTTCAAAATGACACAAGAGTAATCTCTGATTTTTTTTGGACTTGTAAAAAAATAAAATTTTTAAACAAATGCACCTCAACTAAATTCTAAATAAAAAAAAATCTCCAAAAAAATATATACTTTTTTTGGAGATTTTTTGTAACTGATATTTGTTCTGTTATGCCTTTTTACTGATACCTGTTTCCTGATACCTTTCTACTGACACCTACAAATACTATTTTTTCAATGCTTCAATCATTGTAACACCAATTTCAGCAGGAGATTCTACCACGTGAATACCACATTCTGCCATAATTTTCATTTTTGCTGCTGCGGTGTCATCTTTTCCACCCACAATAGCTCCAGCGTGTCCCATTCTGCGACCTTTTGGTGCGGTTTGTCCAGCGATAAAGCCTACAACAGGTTTTTTATTGCCATTTTCTTTAATCCAACGTGCTGCATCAGCTTCCATACTTCCACCAATTTCGCCTATCATTACGATACCTTCGGTTTCAGGGTCATTCATTAACATTTCAACCGCTTGTTGGGTGGTTGTTCCGATAATAGGGTCGCCACCAATGCCAATAGCGGTAGTTTGTCCAAGTCCTACTTTGGTAAGTTGGTCAACTGCTTCATAAGTAAGCGTTCCTGATTTGGACACAATGCCAATAGTACCTTTTTTGAAGATAAAACCAGGCATAATACCTACTTTACAAACTTCTGCGGTCATTACACCAGGACAATTAGGGCCTACAAGGACACTATTTTTGTCAGAAAGGTATTTTTTAACTGCAATCATATCTTTGGTAGGGATTCCTTCGGTGATGCACACGATAGTACCAATTCCTGCGTCTGCTGCTTCCATAATTGCATCTGCTGCAAATGCTGGTGGCACGAATATAATAGAAACATTTGCTTGTGCTTTTTCTACTGCTTCTTTTACAGAGTTAAAAACAGGTTTATCTAAGTGTGTTTGACCGCCTTTACCAGGAGTTACACCGCCTACTACATTAGAACCGTACTCAATCATCTGTCCTGCGTGGAAAGTTCCTTCTGAACCTGTAAAACCTTGAACAATGATACGAGAATTTGCATTTACTAATACACTCATGTTGATTATTTTATTTTAAAAAGTTTTAAAAAAGTTTAAAAATTAAAAAAATTAAATGTTTAAATATTGGATATTATTAGCTATATAAAGAATTAAAAGATTTATTTATTAAATCAAGTCATTTATTTATTAAAATAAACTAATTACTTAGCAAAGTAAAACGTTTATTTATTAAATTTAATCAATTACTTAGCAAAGTAAAACGTTTATTTATTAAATTTAATCAGTTACTTAGCAAGTAAAAATGTTTATTTATTAAATTAAGTCAATTACTTAGCAAGTTAAAACGTTTATTTATTAAATTTAATCAATTATTTAACGAAGTAAAACGTTTATTTATTAAATTTAATCAATTACTTAGCAATATTAAAATAATTTATATTATTTTTTCTTTGAGTTGTTGGGTATAAAACCCAACGCTACTGATTTTTTTATCAATAAAATAGGGTTTTATACTCTATTTTTATAATCTAAGCTAAATTAGCGTAGTTACTTGCTTAATAAATAGAAAATTTTACTTATTAAATATTTACACCTGACTCCTGATTACTGATACCTTACTACTTATTACTTTTCCTTCTCTCTGCACTCACGAGCATTTTCCAATAGACAATCGGAATATTCATCACAATATTAAATGGAATATGCCAAAGTTCAGTATTTTCTGTAAATAAACAATTATCAGGGAAAGTTTGAGGCAAAAATACGTTTTCAGTACCAAAGAAATCGCTTTGTTCTAATATCAAATCATCTATTTTTACTTGTCCATTGCGAATAAGATACAATCCTCCTTCTGGTGTAAGGGTTAGCGAATCACCTTTATCAAATCTAAGTCTTTTGTGGTTTTGTGCCATACCAATAGACACAGGCAAAGACATATTTTCATTGAAAAGTGAGGTACTACCAAAGAAAATAACCGTTTCCTCCAAAGTATTAAAAGGATCTACAAGGTCTTGCCTTGTCATAAAATCCAAATAATGATTGATAGGAATTTGCAAAGCGGTTACGTGGCAAGATGCTCTACACGTAGCTTTGGCAACAAGGTCGTCATTATCCACATAAAAACCCACAAGAGAACCTGCTGAAAGCGTATTTTCTATGCCTGTGTCGGGATAAATCATTTCTACAAGCCCTGTAAGAATTAGATATACATAAGTATATTTTGCACCTTTTTTGAATAAATCTGCACCTGAATTAAGATGAATAATTGGGCAATTAAGGAGCGAAAATATCTCATAATCAGGGAGATTAGGAAAATAAAATTTGAGATGTTGGTAGGCATAATGCTTTGAAAAGTCATAATTAGTTTCTACCAAACTATCTACATTCCCAAAAGAGGCAAAAGAACCCACTTGTTTCTCATCAGCATTAAGCCCACGAGCAATGTGAGCAAGCATTATTTTTTGGGTTTCGTCTTCTCTATAATCGCCAGCATCACCGTGAATCATTCCACCGCCAATGTCTATTTTTTTCAAATCAGCAGGCAAAAGATAGTTATCTTTTACCTTTTGCATCATTTGTTTATAGTCGTATTCATCACTTTCTTTTACAATATCTTGGTGCAAACGTCTGAATGAAACCACATCAGCCAAATGCCCATACGTATAATAACGATTGTCCCAAAAAGTACGGAAATAAAATATATTCGTTTCAACAGGGTGAGGCGACATCAAAGGCATAATTTCCAAGCCTTCTACATTATTCCAAACATCAAATTTTAAATCACAAACATCAAAGAATTGATAAAAACTTTCTTCTTGCACACCCATCAATCCACAAAGTTTTTTGGCAACAGAAGCACGCACAAGCGAGGAGGCAAAATATTTTATTTTGTGGTCAGACCTCACAAATGACATCAAACCTGCAAAATGGTCGTCGTGTCCGTGTGTATTAAAAATTCCATCTACTTCATTTACACTAATTCCCAACGCATTAAGACTTGTCATCAAATCAGGGCCTGCATCTATCAAATAGATTTTGCCCTGAAACATAATAATACTCGCCATACAAGGGCGATTAATGTCCCAAGCATCACCTTCTCCTGTGTGAATAATAGAAAAATACTCACGATTTATCTTATGAAAATTAAGTGTATAAGGAGCAGGATATACTTCTTTGCCAGGAAGGTTGATATTGATGATAACGCTTTCGTCTTGATATTTTACCTCAAAAAGATTGTTCTCTAATCTCGTAATGTATAAATCTTTTTTTGGGGAAATGGTAATTTCATCTACTAATGGCACAGCATTGATAAGTGTTTCGGTATTATTTATTTTACCAAATGCAAAACGCAGTTTCATTTTCATCAAAAAATCTGCGGTTTGGTCATCAATACCAGCTTCTAATATTTCTTGTTTATTCACAAGCCCATAATTTCCTCTATAAAAATACTCTATTTGTGCTTTAAGTTGGGTAGGTGAGCCTATGATAAGTGGTTTTTCTCCTGTGTTATTGACGTGATTGGGTATAATCATACCTTGCAAGTACAACATTTGAAGCAAAGGAAATTCTGCCAAATTGGAAAGTTCGCCATTTTGGATAGGTTTATCAGACAAAAGAATAGCATTAGGACCAGATTCAAACTCTACTCCATTTTTTGTAATTTTGTCAATAAGTCCTCTTTTTTTCAAATGCTTTACGGTGTCAGCAGGACAACCACACAACAAACGTAGGTTTATCTCTGCTATTTCTACCCAATACACACCTGATATTATTTTGGTGATTTCAATTTTGTTCTGCACAGGATATTATTAAAAAGTATAGTTTAGATATATGCTATGAAAATAAAAAAATAAAAAAATTTTCAAATATTTATTTAATGTAATAACAATCTTATAATTAGCTAATTTTTTTCTAATGTAATTTCTTAAAAAAGTTTCAAAAAACTTTTCAAATATATCAAAATTTTTTTAAAAAAAATTTTTTTTCGTTTTTTTCTCAAAAAAACATTAACATTCAATTAAGCAAAAAGCACGCAAAATTTTTTAAAGTTCAAGGTTTAAAGTTCAAGGTTTAAACATTTTTCAAAAAATGGTCTGTACCGTAGTTTACGAAGGTCTGACCATTTTTTGAAAAATTACCAAAATCTCGCTTTATTTATTTCTTATTTTTTTATTGAAATTACAAAGCAATTTTTTGAAATTTAAAAAAGTTTTGTTTAAACATTGAACTTTAAACCTTGAACCTTAAAACTTGAACTTGTTTCAACCCAAATCACAAACTGCGAACCCACCACCACAATCGCAAGCGTAAGGTGAAGCGGTTGCAAAAACGCTGACATTCCCAAATACGCCAAAGACACACCACTCAAAAATTCTATCATCGTACAAACCAACAAAATCAACGCATTGCGATACAAAATCGTATTTTTTTGAGGAATTGCTTTATAAATCAAATAAAATAAATATCCTTGCGAAAATAATACCAACCACGAAAAAGACCTGTGTATATAAAAAATATTTCCAATTTGTGCCACCCAATTGTGTCGTTGAGCTTCGCCCATTCTTTTGGCAATTTCGTCAATACTTTCTCTTACTTGCGTTCCTAAGTATATTTGAATAAACGATAAAATTATTCCAATAATAACCACAATTTTAATATTTTTTAATGATTTATCATCAATATTCAAAATATTATTTTTTGGATAAGAAAGCATCAACGCATATATCAATGCAAATAAAATTACAATCGCCAAAAACATGTGTAAGGTAATAATTCCTGTCAATAAATTAGTAGATACCACAATAGAACCTAACCAACCTTGCACCAACACCAACACAAAAGCCAAAAAACTATAGCCAAATATTCTTTTGTCCTCTTTCCACCAACTTCTCGCAAACCACGTTGTAGCAATAATCAAAAAACCAATCAAAACACCAATTAAGCGGTTAATATATTCTATCCAAGTTTTCAACGCATTAAAATCAGCTTCTTCATACATTGATTTATCTTGCGTAATACGCACACTCAACTCGTGCCAACCCAAAAAATCCAAATATTTGGCAAGTTTTTCGTTTTTATCTTTGCGTTTTTGGGCATAAATATCTTTATAATTTGGTGGAAGTTCTTTGATGTCAGTTGGTGGAATCCATTGCCCAAAACAACGAGGCCAATCAGGACAACCCATTCCTGAGCCTGTACTGCGAACAATCCCGCCTATAAGTATCAATACATAAACCGCTATTACAGTAGAAATACCTACTTTTTGAAAAAGTTTTTGGTTCATTGGAAAGTTTAAAGTTCAAGGTTTAAAGTTCAAAGATATTTAGATTTTTTTTAAATGTATTTTTTGAACTCTTAGTTTTTTTAAACAAAATTCTATTTTAAAGACATAAAAGTTTTATCATTTGGAAAAAGATTTTTTGCAAAATTTATCAAGTTTTGCCTTTGTTCTTTTGGAAAAAATACATAATTTACCTGATAAAAAGATTTAAAACGTATTTTTTTCTTAGAAAATTCCATACCAGGGCTATTTCTATTTAAAGCCCAAACATCACAATTAAAGCAGAAAAGCAATACAAAAATTTTCCCTTTTTTAAAAAATTGCACACCACACATAGGAGCAATTTTACATTCTAATTCAACAGTAACAGGTTTTAATGCAGGAACACTTTTAGCAAAATATAAAACAGAATCACGTTCAGCTTTAGTAAGTATGCGAGTAGGATAAAATGCACCATTTTTCATTAAATTAAAATCTACTTTGTCAGCTTCTTCTGAGATAGATAAATACCTAAAAACATGGGGGCTTGGTAGTAAGGAGGTTACATTTTCTTTTACATCTCTCCAACGCACCAAACGAGCAGAGTCAGCATTTTTTATAAATGATAATTCTTTTTTTGTGAATGTTTGACTTTGTATTTTTTGGGAAAAACATAAAAAAGGCAGAATAAACAGCATAAAGAAAAGTGAGTATTTTTTCATATAATATATTGTTATAAAAAAATTTGAGGTTTAAAGTTTTTTTTTCAACAAAAAAAAGTAAGAAAAATGTTTTAAGTTTGGATTATTTTTTATCAAAATTTTGTTTTTTGGGCATTAAACCTTAAACTTTGAACTTTTTAAACCTTGAACTTTTTAAATCTTTTTAGAAAATCGCCCAAAAATCTTATTGTACCTTTGGACGAAATTGATTTTTTAGCAAAAAACCCAAATATACATTTTAAACTTTGGAACGAAAAATCAGAAAAATATTATTCCGCAATTTCCCCAAATTTTATTCCTGAAAATGAAAATCAAAAACGCTTTTTGCCTTTTTATTCGCATTTAGAAGGTGTTTTTTTGGAAATAGAGGATAAAAATTTCTATTTGGCACACCAACATTTATTTGATGGACAAAATAATGTTTGGTATCATAAAGGCGTAAAAAAAGAAAATTTGCCTATTTTTTCCCAAAAATTACCTTTTTTTCCAAAAAAACTAAAAGGAACTATTGCCTACCTTTGCAATACGCCTGCTACACATTATGGGCATTGGTTGCGGTTGGTGTTGCCACTTTTGCGTGCTTATGAAGCAGAATTTGGCTTAGAAAATATTGATTATTTTTATGTGGGAGATACCAAACCAGCGAGATTTGTGTATGAAACCTTGCAATTTTGGGGAATTTTGCCCAATAAAATAATTCATCAACCTTGTAAAGCAGATAAATATTTGGCATTTTTTAGTTATTGGCAACGTCAAAATGGTGGTTATGGTTATTTAGATGTGGAAAGTTTTGAATATGTACGAAATAAAATTTTGTCAAAAATCAATTTACAAGAAAATTGTTGTTATAAGCCAAATATTTATATAGCTCGTGGCAATGTAAGTTGGCGAAAAGTGTTGAATGAAGAACGATTATTAAAAATTTTAGAAAAATATGATTTTGAATACCGCAAAATGGATAATTTGTCCATAGAAGAACAGGCAAAGATATTTTATTTTGCCAAAAATATCATTGCACCACACGGTTCAGCACTTACAAATTTGATTTTTTGCCAAAAAAATATTGAAAATAAAAACGTAAATGTTTTAGAGTTTTTTTCAAAAAATCATCTTTGTCATACATCTTACACATTGGCAAGTTATGCAAATACAAATTATTTTTGGGTTCAAGATGATGAAGATAGAAATGAACAAGACACCGATATTTTTTTTGAAGATATGAATATTTCAGAAGAATATTTTGAAAATTGGATAAAAAATATGTTAAAAAATTAAAAACCACATTTATATTTTCCTTAGCACATTGGTAGTTTTTTTTTCAAAAAAATATTTTAAAAATTATAAATTTTATAGTGCGATAATTCAGAAAACAGGGAAATTCTTAGAAATTAAAAGGCAATCAGAAATTCTGATTGCCTTTTTTTGTGTGAAAAAAGACATAGAACTTTGCGATATTATTTCTTTGAAATATATAATTACTCATTTTTAATTACTTATTTTCTTTTTTATGAAAAAATCAAATAAATCTAAGGTTGTGAAAAAAGACCTTGCGAAAGTTACCATTTCTTATATACCCAAAAAATGGACTTGTGATGCTTGTGATGGTAATTCTCAAACGGGTTGCCTAAGCTCAACAGGTGAATGTTACAGGTAATGTTGATAGATGTTGCTTAAAATAACGCTTGGAGGGTTTAAAACCCTCCAAGCGTTAAAAGCCTTAAATTTGCATTTCCAACATTATTTTTTATTTTTACAAAAAACAAATTTCATTCAATCCACACACTAAAAGTGTGTGCTACAACCACAAACAAAATGAGCAATTCACACCAACAAAAACTCACACAAGCACGTAAAGCATTAGAAAAATGGAAAGAATTAGGACAGCAACAGAAATTTCTTGCAAATGAATTAGTTCCTGAAACTACCATTACCAAAATCAAAGATGATAAATACGAAGTTACAGAAACCGTTTTAAATAATTTTTTAGAAAATGTAACCAAAGAATTATTAAAAAAAAACTATGAATATGACCACGAAGCAGAAAGCTATGTAAGCACAAACCCAAATAACGACTTTATTCCTGAAAATCGTTCTGGAAAATTCAAAAGTATAGCAGGACATTATGAAATGTTTTTTTTGGCAAGTACAAAAAATAATATCCTCAAAAATGTGCTTATCCTTGATGCAAAAGGCAAAGTAATCATTCACGGACAAGGCGGTTATGTGCATTTTGGCGTTGCAGAACACTTTTCTAATAGTCTTGTGGCTATCAATATGCAAAGTATAGGCGATGACAAAAAACCTTTTTTCTACCAAATACTATGCAACATAGGCAATTATATTGATTTGTATGGCGAAAAAGTAGAACGCATTTTTGCCATCGCAACCACGATTACCACCCAAAATATGCCTTCTGCTACCTTGCGTGTGCTTATTCGCATAAAACCAAACGAATATCCACAAACCTGCGAATATCCTTTTGATTCGCTTGAATACCACAAACTCCAAGAAACTCACCCCAACCTTATTGCATACCTCACGCAACCCAATGCGGTTGTCGTGTTGGATAAGCGTGTGAATGACACGTTTAATTAGGAATGGGGAATTAGGAATTAAAACAGCCAAAAATGCGTTTTAAAAAAATATTTTTTCTTTCTAAATTCCTCATTTTTTTATCTAATTTTGTATGTCATTTTTTATTCAAAAATAACAAACATGTCATTCTGAAAGAATCTGGCTGTTCCATTTATCATTCCTAATTTGTATTTCATTCCTAATTCTTAATTCCTAATTCCTAATTCCCATGCCTCGCATTACCTCTTTCAGCTTAGAAAATTTTAGAGTTTTTGAACAAAAAACTACCTTCGAATTTGCACCTATTACTATTCTTACAGGGGCTAATAATTCAGGAAAAAGCTCTGTGTTTAAAGCGCTTAATTTGCTAAGTAAAAATGCGAAAGAAAAAAATTATGATTTTTTTTCACAACTTGATTTTTCATTAGGGAATCACCATTTAAGGGATTTTGAAAATGTGATAAACAAAAAAGCAAGGAAAAACGAAAAAAAAGAAATTAATTTTGAATTTGGAATAAGCACACAATGGATTAGACATATGATAAGAAATGAGAAGAATGAACATAAAGAAATTTTAGAATTCAGGTTTTTAAATCTAAAAGATGACATTCAACGTGACGAGATTAAATTAAATTACATAGATAATCTAATAAAAAACTATAAAATTCATTACTCTTTTTTAGAGGGTAAATTAGTTTCTATTAAAGTTAAAGACGATAAAAATGAAACCTTGCTATATTGTTATGCTGAATACGAAAATAAAAAAGGGGGAATAGCAAGCTTTATGTTTCATTTTTTTTTGCAAAAAATAATATTTGAAAGTGATATTATTCATTCCAAAGAAGTTTTAAACACTAAAAAATTAGATAAAATTATAGGAGAAAATCCTAAAAAAGATGAATTTTATGAGATATTGAGAGAAAAAATCAAATATCTTATAAAACATAATAACTTTGATGGAAGACCACTTCCTAAAGATGTAATTAACAAAGATTTATTAGAACATCATTTTATAGAAAAATTCCTTATTTTTAATGAGCAAAATATTTTGAGTAGGTTTGAACCTTTGTATTTATATGAAACAGAAAAAGAGTTTAAAGATAGATTACAAATGGAATGGGAAGATTTCCATGAAATTATTGAAGATAAACTAAATGGGTATGACCCTAAAAAGTATTTATTTGAAGGTGATTATTCTGAATTTAAACCTATTATTAAAATTTGTGGTAAATTAAAATTTCACGAAATTATAAATCAAGACTTTGCGGAAGAATGTAAAATTTTTTCAGACTTTTTTATAAAAATGGTTAATTTTTTTGACTTGCCATACACACAAAAAGGCTTACAATTTATAGAAGGTATAAGAGCTAATACGCAACGTATTTATACATATCAATCACAAGGAACATCTTTTAATGAGTTTCTTGTGGATATATCATTAGGCAAAAAAACTATTAATACTGAGTTCGTAAATATTTGGTTAAAAGAGTTTGGTATTGCTGATAGGTTTGAAATTAATTCTATTAAAGGTGTTGCAAATGAAATATTTTTAATATCAGGAAATGAAAAAATTGATTTGGTGGATATGGGATATGGTATCACTCAAATATTGCCTTTAATTTTGAAAATTGCAGCATTACCTCGTATTTCATATTTTGATTTTGGTAATATGGATAATTTTTACGAAACAAAATATGATACAAAAACGAAAAAAAGAGTATTTGTAAATGATGATGGAATAGATGTAAATGATAATGGCAATGTTCCTATTAGTGGAGGCAATAGATGTACTATTTGCATAGAAGAACCAGAAACTAATTTACACCCAAAACTACAATCCAAATTGGCGGATATGCTGATAGATGCGTGTAAAGTTTTTAATGTGCAGTTTGTGATAGAAACCCACAGCGAGTATTTTATCCGTAAATTGCAGTATTGGGTAGCAAAGAAAGAGATACAATCCGAAGATGTGAATATATATTATTTGTACAATCCAGAGGAGATTCCCAAAGGTCGCAAACAAGTAGAACGCATCAGGATAGACGAAGATGGCAGTTTGGACAATGATTTTGGGACAGGATTTTTTGATGAGGCGGATAATATTTCTATTGATATATTTAACTTGCAACATCATAAGAATTAAGCCCCCCAGCCCCCAAAGGGGGAGAATTAGAAAACCCCACCCCTAACCCCTCCCCAAAGGCGGAGGGGAATTAAAGCCTTTTTTTTGGTGTCATTCTGAAAGAATCTGGCTGTTCTTTCGCATAAAAACAGCCAAACAGCCAGATTCTTTCAGAATGACACAGGTTTATCATTTATCATTCAACATTTATCATTCAACATTAAATTATGCCCCAAATTCCCATTTATTGCGACATAGACACCTTAGAAAAAATTTTGGTGCATTATACAAAATGCACACAAGACGCATTAGAAAATGATACACTTCACGAAAACCAGCATTATCTTCTTATTTATAATTTGATAATAAAAAGAGCAAAATTATATTTGGCTGATGATGCAGATATTTTTTTGCAAAAAGCATTGAAAAATCCAAACCTTAAAAAGATTTTTAAAAACTTAAAAACTGATTTTATTTCAGAAAATACAGATTTTTCCACCGAATTACCGCCTAACATCAATCCACATAGTTTATTTATTAGCAATCAATCAAAAGAAAAATGTGAGGAATTAAGCCAAAAATACGGTTTTTGGTTTTATAATATAGAAATGTTATTTGAAAAAACTGCATTATTATTTGCCACAGATTTATTCAACATCAACAAAAAAAAACGTCTTAGCAATGCCTTTGAACAATGGGCAGACCTCAAAAGATATAAGCACGCTTGTAATGCAATGGTCATCATTGATAATTATATTTTGGAAGATACCCACGAAATAGAAAAAAATCTTTTTCCAATGTTGGATAATTTATTGCCTGAAAAACTTGAAAATGGAGAATTTGATTTAACAATTTTTAGTGCTAATGACCGAAAATTAGATAATATGCACAGTTTTTTATTCCAAAAACTCCAAAATTTTCGCTCTTATATTATCAATTTATCTGTTATTTTGATTACATCAGACAAAAACCACGACAGACATATTTTTACAAATTATCTTTGGTTACATTCAGGTTATGGTTTTACATATTTGAATAAAAAAGGAGAAATCAATAAAAACACAAATTTATTTTTGTATTCTTTATTTTCTAATCATTTTCACGAAAACCAAAATACTACTTTTGATGCAATATGTATGCACTTAGAAGATATGAAACAACATTCTAAGACAACAGAAAGCAATCAATATCAATTAAAAGTCTGTGGCAACAAACAAAATCGTCTTTTTGTATAAAAA
>JAAFIN010000074.1 GCA_013297825.1 Cytophagales bacterium | reverse complement strand
TTTCTTTTTTTGGAAATAATACTTTTGCACAAAAAAAGCCAAAACAACCAAAACCTTCAAAATATGATAGTTTGGTAACATTAACCACGATTTTTGGGGAAATGAAAATCATTCTTTATGAAAATACTCCAAAACA
Source organism: Cytophagales bacterium (assembly GCA_013297825.1). Taxonomy (GTDB): domain Bacteria; phylum Bacteroidota; class Bacteroidia; order Cytophagales; family Microscillaceae; genus JAAFIN01. The sequence continues at coordinate 19,771 of JAAFIN010000074.1, read as the reverse complement.
TAGAAGTAATTTTTTGAAACTCGTAAAATCCAAATTTTATGATGATTTATTGTTTCATCGTGTAATAAGTGCATTTATGATACAAGGAGGCGACCCTGAATCTCGCAACGCAAAAGAAGGTCAAATGTTGGGAGGTGGTAACAATGGTGTGGAACGCATACCTGCGGAATTTGATAAAACACTTTATCACAAAAAAGGTGCTTTGGCTGCTGCAAGAGATAATAATGCTGAAAAAGCATCAAGTAATTGCCAATTTTATATTGTACAAGGAAAAACTTTTTCGCTTACTGCTTTGGAAAGTATGCAACAACGTAATGGTATGAATTACACCGAAGAACAAAAAAAAGTATATTCCGAAATAGGCGGTACCCCTCACCTTGACCAAAATTATACCGTATATGGCGAAGTAATTCAAGGCATTGAAATCATTGATAAAATAGCTTCTCAACAAATGGGAGCAAATGACCGCCCACAAAAAGATATAAAAATGAAAATGAAAGTGGAAAAACTCAAAAAAACTGAAATCACTAAAAAGTATGGTTATGTGTATCCAGGTGGAGAAGTAAAGAAAAAAGAAGTAAAGAAAAAGTAATTTTTTTTCAGGGAAAATTCAAAAAAAAAACCTCTTATTTTTAAAAAAATAAGGGGTTTTTTTCTTACAATTATATTTTTTGTTTTAAGTAATTATAAAAATCCTCCATATTTTCTATATCACCTTCAAGTATCAAAATTTCATTTGCTAATGTAAGGTTTATTTTGTGATGATACCCAATTTTGATTTTATGACGTGTTAATTCCACATTTGAAATACTTTTTAATGGAACAATTCTTTTGGATTTTGTAACAATATTCGTAATAATGAGATTTTCGTCAGTACATTCATATTGCCAATAATCTGTAAAAAGATGGTGAAGAAAAAATATACACCAAAAAAAATCCCAAAAAACAAGAAATGGAATTAATGGATTGATAACAGCAGCTTTCATTTGTGACATACCAATCCACAAAAAAAAATGAAGAAATATGAATAAGGGAACAAGGACATAGGCACCAGAATTAAGTTTTGTTTGCATAAAAATAAATTTTAAAATGGATTAAAAATAAAGTTTGTATTTTTGGTTTTTTCCTGATATCTTAAATCTTACTTTTCAAAAAATCAAAAAATCCTTCCACATTTTCTATATAAATTCCTTTGAGTATCAAAATTTCATTTGTCAAAGTGAGTTTTATGTTGTGGTAATGTCCATTTTTGAGTTGGTGACGTGTTAGTTCCACATTTGAAATACTTTTTAATGGAACAATTTTTTTGGATTTTGTAACAATATTCGTAATAATAAGATTTTCGTCAGTACATTCATATTGCCAATATTCCATAAAAAATGTGTAAAGAAAAGCCCCCCAACAAACCAAATGTACTAAGGCAAGCAATGAAGTTATTTGGTTAGTAACAGAAGTATTTACTTGTGATACACCAATCCAAGCAAAAAATGGAATAAATACAAATAAAGCACCAGAAAGATATGCTTTATAATTGAGTTGGGTTTGCATAAGTTAAAAGAATTTTAGGGTTAAAAAATAGCATTAAAAATAAACTACAAAATATTTATTGGTTTAAAAAATACAAAAAACATAAATTTTGTTAAAAACAAAAAATAATTTTGGAAAATTCTTAAAAAATGTTTTTTTTTGATGTTTTTATGCACAAATTTTTAGAATTTGTAATTTGGTAAAATTTATTTTAATTTAATATTTTATGAAAAAAAATTTATGAAAAAAACACATCACAAAAACTTTTTAGTTTTTTTGTTAATTTCCTTTTTGTCTAATGCTTTATTAGCTCAAAAACCCATTCCTGATGCAAATGAAATGCTTTATACCAAAATCGCACAAGAAGTTTGTAATTGCGTGGAAACCGCAAAAGCCAAAATAGACCTTTCCAGTAATCGTATGCAATCAGATTCCTGTTTGAGTGTATCAGCCATAAAATACCGTACAGAATTGGGTATTTCTAATGAAATTCCAAATATTATTACGCCTGAAATTGCTTCAATTTTGGTAGATTTTTATGTAACACCTTCTATTATTATTTTGGTCAAAAATTGTAATTATTTTTTTAAAGGACTTTATGAAAGCACTGTCACAGAAACCAACGAAAAAAGAAAAGAATACAAAAAATATCAAGAAGAAATGCGAAAAATACAATCTGACACCATAAAATCTGATGTAGATACCACAATGGCAACAACAGACACCAATTATGCAGAAGAAATTATCCCTCGTTTGACGGTAAAAGGCAAATTAGAAAAATTAGAAACCAAAAATTATACATTTCTTGTGCTTAAAAATGCAGAAGGAAAAGAAGAAAAATTTATTTGGCTTCGCAATTTTGGGTATGATGTGGCAGAAGATTTAGCCAAAAATTTCAAAAAATACAAAGGCAAAAATGTAATCTTAGAATATGGGGAAACAGAAGTTTTTGATGCAAAAACCAAAAAATTTGTCAATTATCGTGAAATTTATGCCTTAGAATGGGAGTAAAAAATGATGAATAATCAATAATAAATGATAAATAAACAAAAAACCAAATCTTATTTGTTAAAAACAGGTTACTTTTAAGTAAAAAAAAGTAAAAATAAATATATTTGCGAAATGTTTAGATAACATTTTTATTAATTCTAAATTTTTATATAACTTTAAAAAATTAAATTTAATATACTTTTTTAATTATTATTTTATGAACAAAAATTACCAATTTGTCCAAAATTCGTTAAACCCTAATTTAGGAAAACGAACGAAAACACAAGTTGTGCATTGGATTTGTTCCTTAATGTTATTATTTGGCTTGACCTTTTCACAAGTGCAAGCACAAATAGCTGTAACAGTAACAAATCCTACAAACACAACACCAAACCTCGCACCCACTTATACTTCGTTAGCAAATGCACTCTCTGCATTAAATGCTACGACTGCTATGAGTGGCTCGGTTACTTTAACCTTAGACCCAGGTCAAAATGAAACTGCTCCTTCAGCAGCAGGTTTTATATTGGGTAGTGCAACCTTGAATCCTGTTTTGAGTGCCACAAATACAATTACCATCATAAAAGCAGCAGGTGCTGCAACTATATTAAATGCTGCAACAGGCGGTACAGGTACGCCTTCTACTGCTACACCTGATGGGATTTTCAGTATCAGAGGTGCTGACTTTGTTACGATTGATGGCTTGACATTCACAGATGGTAATGCTGCAAATCCTGCTACAATGGAATTTGGGGTAGGGCTTTTTAAAGCTGGTGCTGGTGATGGTGCTAACAATAATACAATTCAAAATTGTATTTTTAATATGCAACGTATCAATAATGCTTCGAGCACTGCTCCAATGGTGGAAGGTGCTGTTGCTATTTTGGCAATCAATGCAACAGCAATTACTGCAACTACTGCTTTAACACCTACAAATGGTGGTACATCTGCAACAAATGGTACAAACTCAAACAATAAATTTTATACCAATACCATCAATGGTGGAAATTATGGTATAGTATTGAGCGGTTTTGCTGCTACTGTGGGCGTAGGTGCTGCACCTGTTGCTACTACATTTTTGGGTGATTTGGGAAATGATATTGGTGGTATTGCAACACTTACAGGAAATACTATTCTTAATTTTGGAGGTGCAGCATCTGCAACTAATCCTTCTGCTGGTATCAGAGCAAATAACCAATGGAGTGTAAATATTTCATTTAATACTATCAATAATAATAATGGTACAGGTGTAAATCATATAAGTACATTAAGAGGTATTTTTGCACAAGCAGGTACAAGTGCTAATGCTAATATCAATAATAATACAATCACTGTTCTAAGTGCCTCTACATCTTCTTTGGTAACAGCCATTGATAATGGTATAGGTGCTACACCATTAACTAATACTGTAAATATAAATAATAATACGATTATAAATTGTGCAGTAACAGGTGTTGCTTCAAGTTCAGCATTTACAGGTATTAACAATACAGCAAGTTGTGCTACTTTAAATATTAATACAAATATTGTGAGAGGTTATGCTTCAACTGCTACAACAGGTGGTTTTACAGGTATTACAAATACAGGTGGCATAGGAACTGCTATTAGCATAAATAATAATGGAATAGGTGATGCCATTTCAGGTGCTTTTGCATACAGTGTGGCTACATCAGGTACAATAAATGGTATTAGTTCAACAGGTACACTTCTTGCTAATGCAACGATTTCTATTTCAAATAATGATTTTAGGGGTTTTGTATATAATGTTTTAAGTACTTCTGCTATTAATCCTATCAATATAACAGGCGCAACAGCAGCAGGTAATATAGCAACCATTCAAAATAATACTTTTACTAATTTGAATGTAAATACTACAGGTACAATCACGCTTATAACTCAAACTTACAGCGCCTCTGCAACTGGTGTAAAAAACACAAATAATAATAGTATTGTAACCGCATTTATAAGGGCTGCAACAGCAACAAGTGGCACATTGTTATTGATAAGCGATAATGGTTCTTCTGCTGCTGGTTGTATTTCAAATTGCCAAAACAACAATTTTTCTAATATTACAGTTTCAGGAGCTTCTATTATTACAGGTTTAAATTACACTGATGGTGGGACAGCCCCAACCAGAACCGTAACAGGGAATGCACTTAATAACTGGACAGTTGGGACAGGAACAGTAATTGCAATGAATTTTACATATTGGAATGGAGTTTCTACTCTTTCTAATAATACAATTACAAATATTTTAGGGCAAGGGATAATTACAGGTCTTAATATTGGTAGCACTGCTAATAATGCTACATCTGTTTTAATAAGTGGAAATACCATCAATAATTTAATTTCATCAGGAACAGGTGGAAGTGTAACAGGTATTGCTTGCTCAAATACTTCAACAGGAATTGTAATTACTAATAATGTTATCAATACATTATCCTCAACAGGTACAACCGCAAGCATTCATGGTATTACCATAGGCGCAACAAATGCTGCGGGTACAACAATAACAAGGAATAAAATTTATGATTTGTCAGGTAATCAAGCAGGCACACTTGTTAATGGTATAAATGTTACTGCTGCAACTTTAGTCAATATTTCAAACAATCTTATTGCTGATTTGCGTGCAACTGCTGCCACAAGTTTAAATGCTATAAATGGTATCAATGCAAGTGCAACTGCAACTTATAACATTTTTTATAACACCATTAACTTAAATGCAATATCAAGTGGTACTACTTTTGGCTCCTCTGCAGTTTTATTTACCAGTGTAATTACTTCTTTTAATTTAAGAAATAATATTTTAGTAAATACATCTACGCCAGGTGCAACAGGTGGTATTACTGCTGTTTTGAGAAGAAGTGGGGGAACAAATGGAACTGTACCAGCAACTTATGCTACTACCTCAAATAATAACTTGTACTGGGTAAATCCCACTGCAGGTGTTACCAATTATTTGACATATGTAGAAGGTACATCAACTATTACCAACCCAATGAATACTTTTGCCCAAATGAAAGCATTTATGGGAAATAGAGACCAAAATTCTGTTACTGAAAATATTGCTTTTGTTTCTAATTTAGGTGCTAATGTTGATTTTTTACGCCCAACAGGTGCAACACAAGCAGAAAGTGGCGGTGCAGTAATAGCAGGATTAACTGATGCTTATAATGGTTTGGGTATTAGAACAGGTTATCCTTTGACTGGTCAAATAAATGGTGGTGGATTTTCTCCTGATATGGGTGCTTATGAAGGTGATTTTATCTATACAGACATTACGCCACCAAATATTACTTATACACCTCTATCTAATATATGTGTTTCTACGCCTTCACGTGTTTTAGTGGCAACAATCGTAGATGTGAATGGCGTTCCTACAACAGGCGCTGGTTTGCCTATGTTATATTGGAGAATAAACACAAATCCTTATGTGGGTGTGCAAGGCGTCTCATTGGGTGCTAACCAATACCAATTTACCTTTGGTGGTGCTACTGTTGGAACTGATGTAGTTTCTTATTATATTGTTGCACAAGATAATTTTGCAACCTCTAATATTGGAGCTTTTCCTGCTGTAGGTGCAGGTGGTTTTTCTACTAATCCGCCTGCTGCTGTTACACCACCTACCACACCTACCACTTATACACATGGTGCAGGTCTTGCAGGTACTTATACAGTAGGAGTTACAGGAAATTATCCAACACTAACAGCAGCAGTTGCTGCATTTAACGCAGGTTGTGCAACTGGTGCGGTTATTTTTGAATTGATAGATGCAAATTATCCATCAGAACCATTATTCCCTATTGTTATCAATCAAATACCAAATGCCTCTACCAATACATTAACCATTCGCCCTTCTGCTACAGTTGGTGCAGTTAATTTTGTAGGTGCTAATGCCAATTCATTGATTGATTTGAATGGTGCAGATTATATTACTATCAATGGTACAAATGGTACAAGCACCTTAACTATTTCTAATACCGCACAAGGCGCTACTGCCAATACCATTCGTTTGTTTGGTGATGCAACTTTTAATACTATTACCAATACAACTCTTTTGGGTTCTGGTAATGCTTTGGGTGCAGCAATAATAAACTTGGGTGCTGTTGTAACAACAGGTAACAACAATAACACCATTTCTAATAATACCATAGGCGCTGCTGGAGCCAATTTTCCAACTTCTGGTATATTATCTTTTAGTGCAAGTGGTGTGATAAGCAATAACCAAAATACTGTAACAGGTAATAATTTTGTTGATATCTTCAATGCTGCTTCAGAGTTTAGTGCAATCAATATCAATAATACCAATAATGCTTGGACTGTTACAAATAATAGAATATATCAAACCGCTCCAAGAACAATTACAGCAGCACACATCTCTGTTGGTATTTCAGTTTTTTCAGGCGCAGGACACACCATAAGTGGTAATATCATAGGCTTTGCAAATGCAACAGGTACAGGAACTACTTCTTATACAAGCACCGCAAATTTTAATTATAATGCGATAGCCATCTCAGGATTAGTAGCAGGCGCAGTTAACAATATACAAGGGAACACCATCACAAATATTAGTTTGACAACTGCAAGTAGTACATCAGGCTCATTTATTGCAATTTCATTAGCTGGTGCTGGTGATGTAAATATTGGTACAACTACTCCAAATATTATAGGTGCTACAACAGGAAATGATGCTATATCTGTAACTTCAAGTGTAAGTGGTGGAACTATTTTTGGTATTCGCAATGCTGCCACAGGTATTATTAATATAAGCAATAATATTGTAGGTTCGATGACTGCAATAGGAAGTAGTGCAACCATTGCATTGAGTATAAATGCCATTAACTCAACAGGGGGAACAGCCACAATTACAAACAATGTAGTAGGTAGTACAACTACAGCTAATAGTATTAATGCGATAACAAATACTACAGGAAGCACACAAAATGTATATGGTATTATTGTAACTACAACTTCCTTACCAACTAATATATCAAATAATATAGTTGCTAACCTAAATCAAAATTCCACTACCACTTCTGCGTTCATTCGTGGTATTTTATATTCAGGTTCAGGTGATGGCATTATTAGTGGTAATACAGTACGTAACATATCAGGCGCAAATGTAAATACCACACAAGCAACTGTTACAGGGGTACAAGGTATTGTTTCAACAGCTTTTGCTACCAATATTACAATAAGCCAAAATACTATTTTTAGTGTATTTAATACAAATACAGGTGCAGTTGCTACCAATGTTTCAGGCATTGGAAATGCTAATTCAACTAATGCTTTCATTTCTAAAAATAGAATCTATGATATTAGAAATGCGTCAACAGGTGTTAGTGCCACTACACCACCAACTGCAGTTGGTATTTTGTTGCGATTTGTAGGAAATGTTACTGTTGCCAATAATATGATTTCTTTGGGTGATGCCCAAGCCACCAATACTGCTTTTGTTGGTATAAGCAACACAGGAGATGCTACTCCAAATATAATTCGCTTATATCATAATTCAGTTTATATAAGTGGAACAGTTACAACAGGATCATTACCAAGTTTTGGGTTCTCAAGGTCTGATTTTTCTACTACTGCAGTTCCAACACCAATGGATATTCGTAATAATATATTTTATAATATTCGTTCAGGTGGGACAGGGGCACATTATGCTATTGGTAACAATTTTGGTGCTACAACATCAAGTGCAACAGGCTGGGGAGCTAATGCTTCTAATTATAATGTATTGTATGCTTCAAACCCTGCTAATATAGGGCATTGGACAACCGCAAGAACTTTTGCTGCATGGCAAACTGCTTCCGCAAGTGATGCAAATTCATTATCAAATACTATTAACTTTACAAATCCAACAATTGGTGATTTACATATTGCAACACCTTATCCATCAATCGTTGAAGCAACAGGTATAAATATTCCAACTGTTACAGATGATTTTGATGCTGATATAAGAGCAAGCAATAGCCCAGTAGATATTGGTGCTGACGCAGGCAATTTTAGTAATGTCGTAATCCTTTACACCCCACTTGCTAGTAATTGTGCAACAGGTGCAAGGACGCTTACTGCCACCATCACAAGTGCTAATGGTGTACCAACTTCTGGTGCAGGCTTACCTGTTCTGTATTGGAGAATTAACGTGGGTGCTTATCAAGCATCAACAGCAACTTCTTTGGGGGGTAACCAATATCAATTTAGTTTGGGTACAGGTTCTGTAGCAAATGATGTTATTTCTTATTATGTAGTGGCACAAGATTTATCAGGTGTGCCTAATGTAAGTGCATTTCCTTCAACAGGAGCATCAGGTTTTAGTGCGAATGTTCCTGCAGTAACCACACCACCTGCAACACCTTCCACTTACTTAAATACTATTTCTTTATCAGGAACATATTTGGTAGGAGCAGGACAAACTTATACTACTTTAACTGCTGCAGTTAATGCTTATAATATTGCCTGTTTGACTGGTGCAGTTACATTTGCTTTGACAGATGCAACTTATTCAGCAGGCGAAACATTCCCTATTGTTATAAATGAAAACCCACAAGCAAATGCTACTAATACATTAACTATACGACCAAATACAGGCGTAACAGCAAGTATTTCTGGTAGTAATGTAAATTCTATTATAAATATTAATGGGGCAAAATTTGTTATTATAGATGGTAGCAATGGTGGAACTACAAGAAACTTAACTATTTCAAATACAAATGTTGGTGTTTCAAGTGCAGTTGTATGGGTGTCTCCTGCTTTGACTAATTCATCAAATATTGAAGTAAGAAATGCAAACATAGTAGGAAATGCTTCTACCACTACACTCTTTGGATTGGGTGCTGGCGGAAATACCATTTCTACAACTTCCACAGGTGCCAACAATAATATTAGCTTTGTTAATAATAATATCTCTGCTGTACAGCTTGGTATTTATACATCAGGGGTAAACGCAACAACTAAAAATCAAAATTTTGTTGCAAATAATAATTTGATGAATACAGCCTCGCCTGGTAATGTAGGTTTAACTGGTATTTTTGCTAATTTTACAAATAATATAACGGTATCAGGCAACACAATAAATGGTATTGTTAATGCATCAAGTTCTGATGTAAGTGGAATAAATATAGGTGGAACTTCCACAGGTGGATTTTCTACTACATCAACAGGAACTTCAGATGGCGTATCCAATGTAACCATAAGCAACAATACAATAGGAACTATTACACAATCAGGAACATTTTCAGCAGTAGGAATATTTTTGGGGAATACTGCAACAGGTACTTCTACAATTTTTAATAATGCGGTGTATGGTGTATCTTCGAATGGGACAGGAGGTGATTTTGGTGGTGGTATAGTTGTTGGTGGCGGAACTGCTAATATTAATGTATATTACAATACTGTATCTATGCAAGGTACTGTAATAGGTGGAACATCAGCGACTCAAAATTCTGTTTGTTTTGGTGTTACAAGTGCAACAGCACCAGCTAATCTTAATGTAAGACAAAATGTGTTTAGTAATACCCAACTTGGTAATGCAGGCGCTACAACATTGAGAATATCTGCAATAGCATTGAGTTACCCAGCCCCTTTTTCAGGAATTATAAACAATAATGATTTGTGGGTAAATGGTGCAGGTCCTGGTGTGTATGCAATAGGCTATACAGGTGGCTTTGGTGGTACAGCTCAGACTACACTTGCAAACTGGCGAACAGCTACAGGATATGATATTACTTCATTAAATGTCAATCCAATATTTACTTCTGCAACTAATTTATTGCCTACTGCTTGTGCATTGGATAATAAAGGTGTTACAATAGCAGGTATTACTACTGATATTTTGGCTGTTACAAGAAATGTAACCACGCCTGATATGGGTGCGTTTGAATTTACAGCAATTTTGGATATTACGCCAAATACTTTGCCTAATGGTACGCTTAATGTTGCTTATAGTCAAGCATTAACACAAACTGGTATTTTGGGTACGATTACTTGGTCTGTCAGTGCAGGTGCATTACCAACTGGTATAACTATCTCCTCCACAACTGGTGCGTTATCAGGTACGCCTTCAGTAGCAGGTACATTTAATATTACAGTTCAAGCAACAGATGGAACTTGTACCACAACCAAAGCATATACTTTGGTCATTAATTGTCCAACAATTACTTTTGGTACAGCACCAGGCAACGGAACTGTAGGTGTAGCATACTCTCAAACAGTAACACAAACTGGATTGGGTACGCCTGTTTGGTCTATTTCAACAGGAACTTTACCTACTGGAACAACTATTAACCCAGCAACAGGTGAAATCGCAGGAAATCCAACAGTTGCAGGAACTTACACATTCACAGTACAGGCAACACAAAGCACCTGTAGTAATACACAATCTTATACTGTAATTATAGGCTGTCCTACTATTACTGTTGCTCCTGTTACATTGCCAAATGGTATTGTTAATACGCTTTATGCTGGACAAGTTATTTCTGCGAATGCTGTGGGATTAACAGGCGCATATACAATTGCTTTGACCTCAGGTTCTGCACCAGGTATGAGTTTTAATACTGGTACAAATACTTGGGAAGGTACGCCAACCGCACAAGGTACTTATCCTTTGGTATTTACAGTTACAAATACCGCTTCAACGTGTTCAACTACTATGAATTATAGTTTTGTAGTAACTTGTTCAACTGTAACCATCAATCCTACAACACTTGCAAATGCAACAGTAGGAACAGGAGTAACGCAAGTAATTTCACAAACAGGTGCTTTACCACCATTCACTTGGTCAGTAAGTGCTGGTACATTGCCAACAGGTGTTACATTTGATGCAACTACTGCAACACTTTCAGGCACGCCAACAGTAACTGGCACTTATAATTTCACAATAAGTATAGATTTGGGCGGTTGTTCTGTTCCACAACCTTATACTTGGGTGGTTGTTTGTCCTGCTATTACATTCCCTAATACGGTTGCAAATGCTGCAACTGTTGGTACTGCGTATAATCTCAATGCAAGTGCAACAGGCACAACAGCAACACCTACATATTCTGTAAATCCAGCTTTACCTGCTGGTTTGAGTATAAATGCTGCTACAGGTGCTATAACAGGTACGCCAACCACAGCAACAGCGTCTAATACTTATACAGTAACAGTATCACAAGCTGGTATTTGCACCCAAACACAAGCCTACACTTTTGCAGTAAATTGCCCTACTATTACAATTAGTCCAGCAACTACTGCTATTGGTTTCCCTAATGTAGCTTATACTCAAAACTTGACTGTGGCAGGTAATACCTCTGCAGTTACTTGGAGTGTAACCACTGGTGTTTTGCCAATCGGATTAACATTAGATGCAACTACTGGTGTAATTTCTGGTACGCCTGGTCAAAGTGGAAATTTCCCTATCACTGTAACTGCTACACAAGCGGTTGGAGGTTGCACAGGCACACAAAACTATACAGTTGCGATTAATTGTCCTGTAACTACAATCTCGCCTGTGAGTGCGGTATTACCACAAGGAACTGCAACCACACCATATCCAAGTACTACATTTACACAAGTAGGTTTAGCTGGTGCTGTAACCTGGTCAGTAATTGCTGGAACATTGCCTCCTGGATTAACCATAGCAGCAAATGGTACTTTGTCAGGAACACCTACTTTGTTTGGTACTTATAACTTCACGGTTGGTGTAACACAAGGTATAAATTTGTGTAGTGCAAGTAAATTATACAATTTGGTTATCATATCACCTTGTACATTTATGACACCTGCACCTCCTGTATTGCCTGCTGGTAATGTAAATGCAGCATACACTTCTACCACGATAACCACATCAGGAGGTGTTGCACCTTACACGTATGCGGTTAGCAACGGTGCTTTGCCTGCTGGTTTGACCTTAACAACTGCTGGGGTGCTTTCAGGTACACCAACTGCACAAGGAACATTTAATGTAAACATTACTGCAACTGACGCAATTGGTTGTAAAGGAAGTATCACACATAACATTGTGATAAATGCTGCTTGTACTGCTATTAGTTTCACAAATACATCTTTGGCAAATGGTACTATTGGAGTACTTTATAACCAAGCTATTGCTGTAACAGGTGGTGTTGCTCCTTATACATTCTCATTGGCTTCTGGTACATTGCCTGTTGGCTTGCAACTCACTTCTGGTGGTGTTGTGGCTGGTACGCCAACTGTTGCTGGTGCTTCTTCTTTCACAGTAAAAGTAACTGATGCAATCGGTTGTTCTAATACACAAGTGATTAGCGTAACCATCAATCCTCAGCCTACAAGTGCAATATTACTTTCTGGTTCATTGAACTTTGGAAGTGTGTTGATTGGACAAACTTCTATCCTTTCATTTACGATTCAAAATACTGGAAATGCACCTTTAAATATTTCAGGTATTTCTTATCCTGCTGGATTTACAGGCTCATTTGTGGGAACTTTGTTGCCAAATGCAATTCAAACGGTAACTGTGATATTTAGCCCAACTGCTCTTATCAATTACACAGGAAATGTAACGGTTGCAAGCAACGCAAATTCAGGTACAAATACAATCCCAATTTCAGGGGTTGGTATTGGTGCAGTTCCAACTGCGGTTTCACCAGCAAATACACCACAAATTACGGTTTATCCAAACCCTACTACTGACTTTGTAGAAATCAAGTTTGAAAATGGTTGGAATGGTGATTATGAGGTGAAAGTGTTGGATATGAATGGAAGAAGTGTTTTGGAAAACAAAACAGAGGTGATTGATACTTTGAGATTGGATTTCAGAAATCTATCAAATGGTACTTATCTCCTCCAACTTGAAACCAAAAAAGGTAAAAAAGTGGTAAGAGTTGTGAAAAACTAATTTTTTGAAAATATAATTTTTGAAAAATTTAAAATAAAAAAAACGTCATTCTTTAAAAAAGAATGGCGTTTTTTTATTTATTTTGAAAGAAAATGCTTTTTTTAGGCTTTTTTTTGTGGTTTTTTACACTTTTTTTTTTTTGAAAAATAATTTTTAGAAATTTGCAAAGTATTTTTTTTTAAATCAATTTTATAAAAAATATACCCAAAACACAATTCAAAAAATTAACAAAAAAAATTAATATACAATTACAAATAATATGCAAACGGTAGTTTTACAAACGATAGTTTCACAACCAATGGTTTTACAACGTCAAGTATCTCCTCTGTTTCTTTATAAAAATGAAAAACCAACACCTATCAAAATGGTAAATTGGGAAGATGATGAAGAAGAGGAAGAATTTGAGGAAATTGATAACTTTGATGAAGAATATGACATTGAAGATATTGATGAATCAGAACTTGGTGATGATTTCAAAAATGAATTTAAAGAAATTTATGATGATGAAGATTTTACAGATGGCGAAGAAGAAGATTTTGAAGATGAAGAAGAAGAAGAAAATGATGATTACTAATTTGTAATTTCTCAAATCTTAATAATTAGTTTCTTTATTACTATTTTTTTCAACACAAAAAAAAGACAATTTACCACAAGTAAATTGTCTTTTTAGTAACTATTCAGCCCTTGAAAGAAAAATATTTTTTTTTGTAAAAAAAGTAATTAAGGAAAAGGAATTAAATAAATTCATCTTATAAAACCCTGAAAGGGTTTAACAATAGTAACCCCACGTGAAACGTGGGGAATAAAAAGGCGAAGTTATTTTTAATCTTGTTCCTTATTTGGTTGTCTGACAATTTTTGTGGAAAAAGGAAAAAACGATATTTTGTAGCACACACTTTTAGTGTGTGTCTTTGTCAAAGCCTCATTCAACTATGTTTTCACACACTAAAAGTGTGTGTTACATTAGTCTTCCACAAAAATTGTCAGAGAACCTTATAAATTATGAATTATGAATGAAATAGCCAAATATATTTTCTAAAACTTAAACTTTGACCTTGAACTTTTGAACCTTGAACTTTTGAGCCTTGAACCTTTGAACCTTGAACCTTTGTAGCATTTTCAAAAAAATATGATATTTTTGCACAAATTTTCTAAAATTAAATTTTTTAATCAAAATGTCGCAGAATATTGTTCATACCAACAAAAAAATTTATCTTACAAGACACGGTGAAACAGAGTACAATCGCTTGGGCATTGTGCAAGGTGGAGGCGTAGATTCAAGCCTTAATGAAAAAGGTATGCAACAAGCACAAGCGTTTTGGGAGGCATATCATCACATTCCTTTTGATAAAGTATATACTTCTGCACTTGTGCGTACCCAACAATCTGTCAAAAAATTTATAGAAAATAATATCCCTCACGAAATATGTCCTGAGCTTAATGAATTGGGTTGGGGCGAAAAAGAAGGCAGAAAAAGCACACCACAAGAGGACGAAGATTATTATCAAATGCTTTTTGATTGGCGTATGGGAAAAACTGACTACAAAATAATAGGAGGCGAAAGTCCCCAAGATGTTGCCAATCGTCAAAAAGTCTTTTTGGAAAAACTCATTCAACGCCCTAACGAAAAAAATACGCTTGTGTGTATGCACGGGAGGGCTTTACGCATTTTATTGTGTCAGTTATTGAATTTTCCTTTGAAAAAAATGGACGATTTTCCACACGATAATCTATGCCTTTATGAACTTACTTTTACAGGTTCTTTTTATACCATTGAAAAATTTAACCAAAAAGACCACCTTTTTTTAATTGTTTAAAAGTTCAAGGTTTAAAAGTTCAAGGTTCAAAAGTTTAAATTTTTTAATATTTATAAAAATATTTTAAAATAATTAGAATAAAATTTGGATAATTAAAATTTTTTCACTATTAATTCCTAATTCCTAATTCCTAATTCCTAATTCCTAATTCCTAATTTTCTACTGATGGAAAAAACACCTAACAAAGACTTACCACGATTGTCGCAAGAAGAATTTAAAACTTCAGACAAAAAACCGTACATTATAATTCTTGATAATGTAAGAAGTATGATGAATGTAGGCTCTGCTTTTAGGACAGGTGATGCGTTTTTGACCGAAAAAATATGTCTTTGTGGAATTACAGCCACGCCTCCACACAGGGAAATCCAAAAAACTGCACTCGGAGCAACTGAAACCGTAATTTGGGAATATCACGCTGATACACTTACACTTACCAAACAACTTCAAACAGAAGGCTATAAAATAGTGGTTATAGAACAAACTGAACCAAAAATTTATTTGAACGAGTTTAAAGTAGAAAATAATCAGAAATATGCCTTTGTTTTTGGTAATGAAGTAGAAGGTGTTTCGCTTGACGTGGTCAAAAATGCAGATATTTGTGTAGAAATTCCACAATTTGGTACAAAACATTCTTTGAATATTTCCGTAAGTATTGGTGTGGTTATTTGGGATTTTTTACAAAAAAAAAGTCTTTAACAAATAATTATTAAAATTCCCCCTTTGGAGGTTAGGGGGCTTAATTTTTTTGTTTAATTTTGCTCAAAAAACCACAATTTAATATTTATTAATAAATATTTATTTTAATAAAAATCAAATGAATAAAAATTCGTTCAAAAAACAAATTTGCACATATATTTTGCTTGTATTTGCCTTATTTTTTACACAAAATACAACAACTTTTGCCCAAAAAGACCCAAAAGCAAAAACAATTTTAGACGCAACCAAAAAACGCTATCAAGCGATTGAGGCTTTTAAAGCAACTTTTGTTTATACAATGGACAGCAAAAATGCAGGTGTTTCTGAAAGTTTGAATGGGGAAATTACGATAAAAGGCGGAAAATTTTATCTAAAAACCCCAAAACAACACATCATTACAGACAAAAAAACACAATGGACATACTTACAAGCAAGTAATGAGGTAAATATTACCAATTATGAGCCTGACCCTAATGAGATTACGCCTGAAAAAATTTATACCATTTATGAAAATGGTTATGATTATTCGTATATGGAGGAAAAAGTAGAACAAGGCAAAAAATATCACATCATTGACCTAAAACCACTTAATAAAGATGCACAATTCTTTAAAATTAGGCTCAAAATTGTGCAAGAAACAAGTTCTATCAAAAGCTGGGAATTATTTGAACGCAACTCTAACCGTTATCTTTATACTGTTACCAAATTTGCAACGGTAAACGTAAGTGATTCATATTTTAAATATAATCCTTCAAAATATAGCTCAAAACCAAAAGAAAACAATTTGAAAGATTAAAGAAGTTTAAGGTTTAAAAGTTCAAGGTTTAAGGAATGAAATATTTTGTTTATTTATTATTTAACAAAATTAAATATTGAACTCTTGAGCTTTTGAGCTTTTGAGCTTTTGAGCTTTTGAGCTTTTGAGCTTTTGAGCTTTTGAGCTTTTGAGCTTTTGAACTTTTTACAACATAATCACACCTTTTATTTTGGTAGCTTGGTCATATACACCAATAATTTCTTCTGGGGACATCATCACTTCTTTGGCAGTAAAACTCGTAAAATTGCCTTTTTGAGAAGATTTGAGGGAAATAATAGCAGTTTCAGGAAAAAAACTACTCAATTTGGCGATTGTTTGATTGTCAGAAGGACATATAAATTTGAACATATACAACAAAGGAAATTCTTGTGTATCTTTTAATTGTGTGCGAAGTTTTGCCCAAATATCAGTATTTTGGGAAGTATTATTTTGTGAATTTTCCATAACAAAAAGTAAGTAAAAATAAGTAAATTTTGATGTTTTATCATTTTTAAAAGACAAAAGCAAGAAAAAAACAACAATATTTTATAATAAGTTTCAAAAGCTAAAAAAGCTATTTATCAAGTAAAACAAGGGTTTTGTAAAATGTAATTCACATTACATAAAACTTTTTGTTTTTTTTATTTTAATTATTTTTAATTTTGTAAGAAAATAATCAGCTACAATTTTAGAAAAAAATTAAAATGAAAAACTTAAAATATGACAACCATAAAATCACGTTAAAAAAATCTTTTTTTTCAATATTTCCCAAAAATATCCTTGCATACATTTGTGTTTGTTTGTTTTTTGCGAATTGTGATGCACCTTCTTTTTCCTCTGCGTATTCGCACAAAGATAGCATAACAAAACAAAAATCAAATGAAAAATTAAGCCAAAAAGAACCCTCAACAAATGAAAAATTGGAGAAAAAAAATGAAAAATTAGAAAAACAAGAACAAAAAAATCAACAAAAATCAATTAAAAAACAAATTGTATTAAAAGATTTTTTTGAAAAATACATAAAACCTGGTTTTAAAAATTCAAAAATTATAAATTATAGCCCAAGAAATGGTTTTCTTGCTTTTGAAGAATCTTCATTGCCCAATTCAGAAATATCTGCAATGGTATATGGCAATTTGGCACTTTGGTTGGGCGAAAAACGTGATATTGTAGGTTTTTTTTATTATGCGTTGGTAGAAGGAAGTGCCAATTTGCAAATGGAAAATATGTTTTTTTATGATGCTAATGGCAAAAATATCACAAAAGAAGTTTTGGATATTGAATTGGTAAAAAAAGAAATGAAAAAAGCTATTCCTGAAAGAAAAACAAAAGGTTTTAAAAATTTTAATGATTTCTTTTTGGAAATTCCTGAAAATGGCACAAAAATAATTTTTCAGCTTACAAATGGCGAAAAATTAGCAGAAGGTGATAAAATCTTTGCTAATTTTTTAACAATGGATTTTAATAAAAAAACAGGGAAATTCTTTGAAGTACCTGATTTGCCAGAGGAGTAAGAGGTTTAAAGTTTAAGGTTTAAAGTTTAAATATTATAAATAAAATAATTTATTTTATCTAGTAAATTTTACTGTTTAATTAGTAAATTATTTCTTTTATTTAGTAAATTTTACTGTTTAATTAGTAAATTATTTCTTTTATTTAGTAAATTTTACTGTTTAATTAGTAAATTATTTCTTTTATTTAGTAAATTTTACTGTTTAATTAGTAAATTATTTATTTTATTTAATAAAATTTACTGTTTAATTAGTAAATTATTTATTTTATTTAGTAAACTTTATTATTTAATTAGTAAATTATTTCTTTTATTTAATAAACTTTATTATTTAATTAGTAAATTATTTCTTTTATTTAATAAACTTTATTGTTTAATTAGTAAATTATTTCTTTTATTTAATAAACTTTATTGTTTAATTAGTAAATTATTTCTTTTATTTAATAAACTTTATTGTTTAATTAGTAAATTATTTATTTTATTTAATAAACTTTATAATATATATTAAACCTTAAACTTTAAACCTTAAACTTTTTAAACCTTGAACTTTAAACTTTAAACTTTTTAAACTTTGAACAACAACAACAGATACGACCTCACAGGCAAAGTAGCCATTATTACAGGGGCAAGCAAAGGAATTGGCGAAGCAATCGCTTATAGAATGGGCAAAGCAGGTGCAAAAATCATTATCAGTAGCAGAAAACAGGACGCTGTGGATATTGTAGCCCAAAATTTCAAGGCAGAAGGCATAGATGCTACTGCAATAGCTTGCCACGTGGGCGATATGGCTCAAAATGATAATCTTGTCCAGAAAACCATTGAAATATATGGTAGAGTGGATATTTTGGTGAATAATGCAGTTACTAATCCGATTTTTGGGGCAACTTTACAAGCGGATTTGGGGGCTTTTGATAAAATAATGGACGTGAATGTAAAAGCTCCTTTTTATCTTAGTAAATTGGTGCAACCTTATATGGTCAAAAATGGTGGCGGAAATATCATCAATATTAGCAGTGTAGCAGGGCTTACGCCTGATATGGGTTTGGGCTTGTATAGTGTGAGCAAAGCAAGCCTTAATATGCTTACAAAGGTACTCGCAAAAGAATGGGGAAGTGTGAATATTCGTGTGAATAGTATTTGCCCTGGTGTGATTAAAACCAAACTTTCGGAAGCTATTACTTCTAACGAACATATCGCAAAAGAACTTATCAACAAACAAGCCCTTAAACACTTTGGCGAGCCTGATGACATTGCTGGTTTGGCAATGCTGTTGGCTTCTGATGCAGGAAGTTATATCACAGGGGCGATTTTGACTGCTGATGGTGGGCTTACGATTTAAAGAAAAGGTGTCAGGAATCAGTAATTAGGTGTCAGGGGAATACAAAAAAATTACCTCAAAATAAAAAGGTGTCAGGAATCAGGAAAATACAAAAAAACCACTTCAAAATTTGATTTTGAGGTGGTTTTTTTCTGAGAATTTTTATAACTTTAAGCTAAAAATTTCACTCAAAAACTATGGAAAATCACGAACAAGCCCAAGCAAATAAATTTGATAAAATCATCAAAGAAAACATTTT
>JAAFIN010000073.1 GCA_013297825.1 Cytophagales bacterium | reverse complement strand
GAGGATAGGCATAAATGCCTATTCTTTATATAAAAACATAAAAGATATGTATAGAATAGGCATTTATGCCTATTTTTCAATAAATATTAAAAATATAAAATTAAGATTTTATTTACAACACATTACTAAAAATTATGACAACAGCATTTCAAAATTTGCTTCCTTTATTAAAAAGTAAAAACAAAACTGATATTGAAAACGTATTTTCACAACTCAAAAATTATCCAGAAGATTTTAAAAATCATTTTGGATTTGAATGTAATGAGGAAATGATGGAATTAGTCTATTTTTTGTTGATAAATAAAAGCTGGAATACACAAAAACCTTTTTCAAGCATTAAAAAAATAAAATTGCAGGGGAAAAAAATTAAAAAAATTCCTGAAATGATTATTGAATTAAAAAATTTGGAAGAATTAAATTTGGAAGGGAATAAAATTGAAACGTTACCCAAAGAAATTGGGCAACTTAAAAAATTAAATTATTTGAATTTATTAGACAACAAAATAAAAGAAATTCCAAAGGAAATTGGACAACTTAAAAATCTGATTTTTTTGAATTTAAGTAATAACAAACTTAAAGAAATTCCAAAAGAAATGGGGCAACTTGAAAGTTTGGGCTCATTATTATTGGATAATAACCAAATTGAAAAATTACCAAAGGAAATCCAAAAACTTAAAAATTTGGAGTATTTTAGTGTAAGCGTTAATAAAATTAGTGAAATTCCGAAGGAAATAGAACAACTCACAAACCTAACAGCTTTGATTTTGGATATAAATCGGATTTCAATTTTACCCAAAGAAATTGGAAATTTGAAAAATTTGGAAAGTTTGGACTTATCTAATAATAAAATTAAGGAAATTCCAACAGAAATTGCAAAACTTGAAAGAATGTATTATCTTAATTTGGAAGATAACCAAATAAAAAACATTCCGAAAGAAATAGGAGAACTCAAAAGTTTGACTTCTTTGAACCTAAACAAAAATAAAATTAAAGAATTACCGCAGGAAATAGAAAAAATCAAATATCTTATTCGTCTGGTTTTAGGTAAAAATCAACTTTCTGAAATTCCAAAAGGAATTTTAAAACTGAAAAATTTGAAGTATTTGGAATTAAGTCAAAATCAAATTAAAGAAATTCCAAACATATTTTTTGGATTAACAAATTTGGAAGATTTGCATTTGGACAAAAACCAAATTGCAGAAATTTCAACAGAAATTGGAAAACTTCAAAATTTGTCTTTATTAGATTTGGGAGATAATCAAATTAAACATTTTCCTAAAGAGATTCCAAACTTGAGAAATTTACAAATTTTATTTTTAAATGATAACCCCATTGAAAACATTGATGAAATAAAATCTCTTTTACCTAATTGTGAGATTACTTTTTAAAACAAAAAAAATTATGAACCCAGCATTTCAAAACCTGCTTTCACAACTGAAAAGCAAAAATAAAACTGATATTGAAAATGCAATTTCTCAATTTGAACATCACAAAGAAGATTTTAAAAATCATTTTGGTTTGGAATATAATGAAGAATCAAAAAAAATGATGTTTTTTTTAACTAAAAATAATGCTTGGTGTGCGAAAAGGGTGTTTTCTAAAATAACATCAATTTCTTTGAAAAATAGCGTAATCAAAGATGTTCCCAATTTGATAGGAGAGCTTCAAAACCTGCGATACTTGCGTTTGGAAGAAAATCAAATGCAAGAAATTCCAAAACAAATCACAAAACTTAAAAATCTGCAAACATTATATTTGATTAAAAACCAAATTTCAGAAATTCCAAAAGAAATCATTGAACTTGAAAATTTGGGACTTTTGTATTTAGATGATAATTGCATTACACAAATTCCACAAGAACTTTTCACACTCAAAAATTTATTACATTTGTATCTTGGAAATAATAAAATTCAAGAAATTTCTGATGAAATTATGGCACTAAAAAATTTAATTGATTTGAATTTGGGTAATAATCAAATTAAATATATTCCTCAAGAAATCAAAAAACTCAAAAAATTACAATGGTTGAATCTACAAAATAATCCCATTGAAAATATTGATGAAATCAAAGCACTTTTACCAAATTGCACAATTATTTTTTAAAACTAAAAATGGTTCTATGACAATTTTTGTGGAAGAATAATGTAACACACACTTTTAGTGTGTGAAATCATAGTTAAATGAGGTTTTGATAAAGACACACACTAAAAGTGTGCTACAAAATATCGCGTTTTTTTCTTTTTCCACAAAAATTGTCAGACAACCCTAAAAATTATGACAACAGCATTTCAAAATTTGCTTTTGCTTTTGAAAAGCAAAAACAAAACTGATATTGAAAACGCATTTTCGCAACTCAAAAATTTTTCAGAAGATTTTAAAAATCATTTTGGATTTGATTGGAGTGAAAACGTGCAGGAATTGATGTTTTTTTTGATGGTAAATAAAGTGTGGAATATGAAAACGCCTTTTTTGAAAATAAAAAAAATATCACTTGTGTATAAATCAATGCCTGAAATTCCTAAAATAATTGGCGAACTCAAAGGTTTGGAACATTTGTGTTTGGAAAGATGTGATATTAAAATAATTCCAAAAGAAATTGGCGAACTCAAAAAACTAAAATTTTTGGATTTGAATAATAACGAAATTGAGGAAATTCCAAAAGAAATTAGCGAACTTAAAAAATTAGATTTTTTAAAATTAAATGATAATAAAATACAAAATTTACCAAAAGAATTTGGAGAACTTCAAAATCTTGAACATTTGAATTTGGATAATAATCAACTCACAGAAATCCCAAAAGGAATTACTGCACTCAAAAATTTACAACATTTTACTGCAAATGACAATAAAATTCAATCTATTCCAAATGAAATAAAAAATCTTATAAATTTGCAAGGGCTTTATTTGGATAATAATGAAATTCAATACATTTCAACAGAAATTACTGCACTCCAAAATTTGGAAAATTTGTATTTAAAAAATAATAAAATTAAAATTTTTCCAAAGGAAATCGCAAAAATTACGAAATTGGAAGCATTGGATTTGGAAGAAAATCCAATTAAAAACCAAAAGGAAGTTGAAGCACTTTTGCCAAATTGCAAACTTTATTTTTAAATATTTTTTTTACGTAAAAAATTATGAATACAGAATTTCAAAATTTGCTTCCACAACTGAAAAGCAAAAATAAAACTGATATTGAAAAAGCATTTTCTCAATTTGAACATCACAAAGAAGATTTTAAAAATCATTTTGGATTTGATTGGAATGAAAATGTGCAGGAATTGATGTTTTTTTTGATTGTGAATAAAGTGTGGAATATGAAAACGCCTTTTTTGAAAATTAAAAAATTAAAATTAAGTAATACAAAAGTTGAACATATTTCTAAAATTATAGCAGGATTACCAAATTTAACTTATTTGTGTTTGGATAAAATGGAAATTCAACATATTCCAATAGAAATTGCTGAACTTGAAAAATTAAGAGTTTTGGCTTTGGACTTCAACCAAATCACAGAAATTCCAAAAGAAATTGGAAAACTTCAAAATTTGGAGGAATTAAATTTATACAATAATCAAATTCAATATGTTCTAATGGAAATTATCACATTAAAAAAAATGAGATGGTTGAATTTTAGCAATAATAAAATTCAAGAAATACCAAAAGAAATTGAACAAATGCAAAATTTAAAATATCTATATTTTTATGGTAATCAAATTAAAAATTTTCCTAAAGAAATTGGAAATCTTCAAAAATTAGAAATTTTATATTTGCATAATAATAAAATTCAAGAGATACCAAAAGAAATTGGAAATCTCCAAAATTTAAAAGAATTACGTTTGAATGATAATCCCATTGAAAATATTGATGAAATCCGAAAAATTTTGCCAAATTGTCAAGTTCATTTTTAAATTTTTCACAAAAAAACTATAACAAAAAACTATAAATTATGAACCTTAAATTTTAATATACAATCACTTTTTTAGTAAAAAATTTGTCTTTGATTTTTGCACGAACTAAATAAATTCCTGCACTCATACCTGAAACCTCCACAATGCTATTACCAGCTAAGGAATTATAACGTGTGATAAATTGCTCATTTGTCAATAAAATCCCTTTCATATCAAAAATTTGTATGTTGATTTCGCCCTCGCCTTTGGCAGTAACACGAAATTCGCCTTGATTTGGATTTGGGGAAATGGTAATGCCTTCTTTGAAAGATGACACGCCTTCGTGATATATTTTTTCAGAAACCCCAAAACAGCCCAATTCATTGCGCGCAATTACCGAATATTCTCCTGCTTCCAAAGGCAAATATTGATACGCATTTGCGTTAATAATAGGCACACCATTCAAATTCCATTGAAAATATTGCCCTGCGTCTAATAAAATAAGCATATCACCTATGCGTTTGAGGTTAGGAAGTGGTGCTACGCTGGTGCTTGTAGTAACCTCTGCACTCGCAATATATTCACAAGGAAACCCTAATGTTCCTGCATTATAAACTGCTTCTACTTTGTAAGTACCTGCGGTTTTGATGCTAATGCTTTGTGATTGGCTAAAAACAATACCATCTTTATACCAACGGTACAAACTTGGCGAAATTTGCGAATTTGCCCTAACTCTTACGCTATCTCCCTCACAAAAATCCAAATTCCCAACAAAACCCAATAAAATAACAGGCTTTTTGCGAACAATTAAGCTATAAGGTGCTGATATTTTGGTACAAGTTGGGGCATTGCTGATAAAAGTTTCTACCACATAATTCCCTGCGGTGTTTGCGATTATTTGGTTATTGTTTGCATTTGGGATTAAAGTATTGTTTCTGTACCAACGAAATGCAATATTTGGTATGGTGGTAGATGTTTGAGCCTGCAAAATTACGCTTCCATCGGGACAGAGTTTATCCACACCAGCCAAAGGCAAGGAATTTATGGTCGGAATGGGTAAAGTGGTAACATTATTGAGATTTACATTGACAGGTTGGCTATTTATCCATACATTCGCAGGGAGGCAGTCGTTGCGTATGCCCACAATATACGTGCCTGATGCGGTTGGTTGGTAGTTTTGGGTGGTTGCAACAACAGGGTTATTGCTACCATTCACGAAAATCCATTGGAATTGTACGTCTGTGTGTGTGGTTTGTGCCTTTAATGTGATAGGATTTACGCAAGGCTCGTTAAAAATACTCACGCTTCCTGCTTGTGGCGTTGTCAAAACCTTTACTTCTAAGGCATTTGAGGTGCGTATTCCGCAGGAATTGCTTGCTCTCAACGTATAAATTCCTGCTTGTGTGGTAACAATGGTATTAGAAAATGGTGCTGTTAGGGGTGTTCCATTGCGTAACCACGTGTAAGTAATGCCATTTGATACACTACTTGACATTTGGAGGGTGGTATTTCCGCCTGCTTGGCATATAATTAGGTTTGCGTTTGCTTGGATAACAGGCGTATCAGGAAAAAGATTGATATTTAGGGTTAATTCGTTGGAAAAATTAGAACTTCCGCAAGCGTTTTGTGCTTTTAGCTTGTATGTTCCACTTTCTGTGGCTACGAATTGCCCTACATTTGTGCTTGCGAGTAACACATTATCTTTGTACCATTTATACACAATGCCATTTCCCAACGCTGTGGTGGTTTGAAGGGTAATACTCCCTGTGCAGGTATTTAAAATGTTACCTTGTGTTTGAATATTTACGGTGGTAATTGGGCTATCTGTAACCTCGATTACCGAAAAATTCGGTGATAATTGCTCACCACACACATTGGTCATCTTTACTTGATAGTTTCCTATGGTGGTTGCTATATAAATTGGGTCAATTTCCCCCACCAATTCAACGCCATCTTTGTACCAAATGTATGTAAAATCGTATCCATTCCCTACCGCTTGCAGTTCTACGCTGGTAATTGGAGGCACGCAAGCACTACCAAGCGAGGGCGAGCCATTAGGTTCTATATGTGCATTGGTTGGAATTTCATTATAAATAAGCGGAGAGTCAGGCGAAAGCATATTACTACACGTATTGGTAGCTTTTAAGGTATAGGTTCCGCCTATATTTGTGGTGTAATTGATGCCAAAAGTAAAAGGAGCATTGTATGTTTGCACCAAAATACCATCTCTAAACCATTCATATTTTTGGACGCTTACATTTGAAGGCACTAAATTAGGTGAAAGCACCACATTTTCTCCAGCACAAGGAAATTCATTAGAAAAATTGATGCCCACAAATGCGATTGTAGCAATATTTGTAACCATAAAATTATTGGATTGGGTGTTTCCACAGATATTTTTTATTTTTACAAAATAATTCCCTGATACATTGGTTGCTAAGGTTGCATTTGTACCTAAAATTGCAGGGTTTCCTTGTCTGTACCATTCATAACCGCTAATTGTGCCTAATGCAGATGCCTGTAAGGTAATATTTCCACCTCCACAAAAATTCCCTGAACCGCTTGCGGTAGTAATTTGTGGATTTTGGGGTGGATTATTCACCAAAGTAAAGGTAATAGTGGGCGAAGATGTTGCACTAAATCCACAAGAATTGCTAATTTGTACGATATAAGTTCCTACGCCTGATGCTTGGTTGGCAATGGTAAGGGTTTTGTTGGTTTGTCCTGCGATAAGAACATTATCTTTAAACCATTTGTAGGTAAATTCAGGTATTGGACACACAAAACTTGTGCCTTGATTGCTTGCATTGGCGGTCAATGTGATTGTTCCTGTGCCTGCTGCACAGATTTCTGTTCCGCCTGAACTTGTGGTAATAGAGGCATTTATAGGTGTTGTATTTTCTACGCATACCTGTAATACCGCAGAGGAAAGCCTTGTTCCTGTGTTGTCAGTTACCTTTACTTGGTATTGGCTTTCAGGCAAAAAACCCACAAATGGATTGCCTGTTCCTACAGTTACGCCTGTGAGTACATCTATCCATTGGTAGGTAAGTGTGCTTGAACCTACGCTTATTACATCAAGTTTTACCTCGCTACCAGCACAGATTTTGATGCCCAATAAATCATTTGGAAAAAGATTTTGAGTAATAGGATTGGGAAGTGAAGGATTGACCGTTACTAATACGGTTGGGTCGGTTGGAATGGCTTTTAAAACAGAAAAAAAGGCATTTTTTCCTAAAAAAATTACCAAAAATAACAAGAAACGCAAGGTAAAGCTATGTATATTCATTTATATATTATATGCAGGTGTAAGTAGTAAGGGGAAAGGTGTAAGTACAAAAATGCAAAACAACTCATCTTTATTTAATTTTCCCAAAATATATTTTTCAAGTTTATTTTTAGGATAAATTTCTAAAAATATATCAAAATTAAATAATCTTTTTATAATGAATACATTTTTTTTAGGAAAAAGTAAGTTTTTAGGAAAAATATTATTAAACTTTAACCTTTTAAACTTTTGAACCTTGAACTTTTCGAACCTTCAAAAGCTATCTTTATGATTTCTAAAAATCATTTTTGGTTTTCAAACAAATTTTATTTGGATAAATATTATTTTCAAAAAAAATAAAAAAATAAAAGCATTGATTATCAATGCGTTACAAAAAAACAAAGTATAATTAAAATTTTTATACAAAATTTTTTTTGCTTTTTTTTCTAATGTATTACTTTTGCACAAAAAAACAAAATCATAAAAACCTATAAGGTTTTCAAAACTTTATAGGTTTCTTAGTACCCAAATAAAAAGTTTTCTAAAAAAAATTCAAAAAAATAAAGGTTTTATTATATTTTAAAGATGAGCGTAACTATACAACCCATTACAGAAGCAGGAAAAGAATTTGCTATTTTTTCACAAATGGCAGGATATGACCACGAACAAGTGGTTTTTTGCCATGACCACGCCACAGGACTTAAAGCGATTATCGCCATACATAATACCGCTTTGGGTGCAGCAGCAGGTGGAACACGTATGTGGGCTTACAAAGATGAAGCATCTGCTTTGCATG
The DNA here is from genome assembly GCA_013297825.1 of Cytophagales bacterium. Taxonomy (GTDB): domain Bacteria; phylum Bacteroidota; class Bacteroidia; order Cytophagales; family Microscillaceae; genus JAAFIN01. Next base: position 12,399 of record JAAFIN010000073.1, on the reverse strand, counting down.
ATGTGTTGCGTTTGTCAAGAGGTATGACCTTCAAAAATGCTATCGCAGGTTTGAATCTTGGGGGCGGAAAAGCGGTTATCATTGGTGATGCACGTACTCAAAAAAATGAAGCTCTTTTTAGAAGATTTGGGCAATTTGTGGATAGCCTCGCAGGAAAATATATCACCGCAGAAGACGTAGGAATTAGCACAAAAGATATGGAATATATTGCTATGCACACCAAATATGTCGCAGGAAAACCTGAAATTATGGGTGGAAGTGGCGACCCTTCGCCTGTAACTGCTTATGGTGTGTATGTGGGTATGAAAGCATCTGCAAAAAAAGTATATGGCAATGATAGTTTGGCAGGTAAAAAAATTGCTTTACAAGGTGTGGGACACGTTGGCGAATATCTTTTGGAAAATATTTTGAAAGAAAATGACCCAAAAAATATTACCATTTCAGATTTTTATGAGGATAGGGTAAAACAAATTGTAGCAAAATATGGCGTAAATGCAGTTGATAAAGATGCCATTTATGACGTGCCAATGGATATTTATGCTCCTTGTGCGTTGGGGGCAACTATCAATGACAATACACTTTCTCGCCTCAAATGTAGCATCATTGCTGGTGCTGCGAATAACCAACTTGAAGACGAAAAACGCCACGCTGACCTCTGCAAAGCACAAGGCATATTATATGCTCCTGATTTTCTTATCAATGGCGGTGGAATTATCAATGTATATTACGAAATTATCGGAAATTATAACCGAGAACGTGCTTATAACCACGCTGGCGAAATTTATGATACTTTGACAAATATTTATAACCTTTCTGAAAAAGAAAATATCAATACCCAACAATCTGCTATGCGTTTGGCTTTGGAAAGAATTGAAACTATTGGCAAATTGAAAATAAGATAAAAAAGTGGTCAGGAAAAAGGTGTCAGGAAAAAGGTAAAACAGCCAAAATACAAAATTTATTTTGGTAAGGAATGAATTAAAAATAAAATGGATATTTTACAAATAAGTATCAATGCTAAATTATATTATGGATTTTCAACTCTTGGAGGGTTTTAAACCCTCCAAGAGTTTTAGAAGCATTTTTTTTATAAAAATTACTTTTTTGAATAACATAAACTAAATAAGTATGTAAGTATGGTCACTTAATCATAACAATTTTTATGTAAAGCACAGGCATTTATGCCTGTGAAACGTCAAATATATCCATATTAAAATTTATACATTCCTAAAAAATGAAACACTACTTTTGTTTGTATTAAATAATAAATGAAAAAAATCCTTATCACAGGAGCAACAGGTGCAAGCGGACAAGCACTATATCATTATTTGGATAATTGGTATCATAAAAATAATGTAAATTCTAATAATTCAGATTCTGTCAAATTTTTTTTGGCAGGATTTGGAAATGTTGTTGCGTTGCCTTGCGTGGTGCAATATTTGGATTTGAGCCAAAAAGAAAATGTTTTTTATCTTTTGAAAGAAATTGAACCTGACGAAATTTATCACCTTGCAGGAAGTTTTACGCAGGATTTTGCGATAGATTTCAAAAATAACGTTCAAAGCACAGAATATTTTTTGGATTTTTTGCAAAAATATCTTCCTAATACCAAAATGCTCGCCATAGGAAGTGCCAGCGAATATGGCTTTGTAAGTCCTAATCAAAATCCCATCAAAGAAGATTTTTTGCCAAGCCCTGAAAGTGTGTATGGGCTTACAAAACTGTATCAAACGCAATTAGCACAATTTTATTACAAACGTTTTGGGGTAAATGTAGTAATTGCTCGCCTTTTCAATTTGTATGGAAAAGGCATTTCTCCAAAACTTTTAGCAGGAAAATTATTTCAACAAATAGAAGATTTTAAACATAAAAAAATCGCACATTTTACGTTTGGTGGATTAAATGATAGTAGAGATTATATTTCTTTGGGGGAAATGGCAGAATATTATCATCTGCTTATGCAAAAAGGGCAAGCAGGTGAAATATACAATGTAGGTGCAGGAAAACCCATAAAATTGTATGATTTTGTGCAAAAAATATTAGAAGAAAACCAAATTTTTGGGGCAAAAATAGAAATTGAACATTTTACGCATAAAAGCCTTCCGATTATTTATGCAGATATTGATAAAATAAATGAGCTTAAAAATCAGGAATTAATAGTCAGAAATCAGGAAAAGCTAAGAAAATAATTCAAAAATTTTAGGTTTATTAGATTTAATCCAAAATTTTTAAATCTATCAATAGCATTTCAGATTTTCCACCATCTGCATCTGTAACTGCGTAGATTTCCATACTTTTTTGTTCAAAATCCTTTAAATTTTTGACACACACAGATTCTATTTTAAGGTTTTTTTCTGTGATAATCACTGTTTTAACCATTTTTTCTTTAAAATTCCAAATACCCAACAGACTTCCCAAAACTTCGCCATCATCAATGGCATTATTGGTGTTTTCGTAAGATGCACAAAACAAAATTTCATTTTCAGACAATAAACACGAGCCTGAAATGCCAGCAGAAATGTTGTTAAAATTTGGAATATCAAGATTGTGCGTTTTAAAAACAACCTCATTATTTTGATGCCCCAAATTTTGATTTGTTAAAATATTCCAAAAATCATTTGTAGTATATTCAAAAACGATATTTTGACCAATATTTCCACGTTGAAATACAAAAACACTATCATTTGAGGCACAAATACCTTCTATATTAAGCTCTGCACCTACCAATGTTGTGTGTTTTTGCCAACTATCATACAGATTTTGAGGATAATATTTTTGAATAGTGTTATCTTTTAAATATCCCTTTGAATCAACTTCTAAATCAATAATATATGCAATTTTTCGGTGTTCTTTTGCACCTGAACCCAAAATAATAAGATAAGAATTATTTTGATATTCAAATGTAGTAATTGCCTCAAAATCCATTTTTTCAGCTTTTGGAATTCTATCATTTTGCAGATTAGCATATTCAAAAAGTGTAATTTTTTCTATTATTTCGCCCATTTCATTCATTTTAAACAAAAAAGGGGAATCATCACCTATCGCCCAAAAAAAAGATTTTGCCCATTCCACACCTGACGCAGATGGCACATCAATAAAAGTGCGTTTTAAAATTTGATAATTCATATTTAGTAGTAAGGGGAAAAGGAGAAAGTAATCAGGGGAAAGGGGAAAGGATTAAGGAAACAGCCAAATTATTATATGGTAATAAGATAATTGATTATCAATTAGTAAAAAAAGTGATTTTATTGGCTGTTTCATTCATCATTTAACATTCATCATTTAACATTCATCATTTAACATTATTTTACCTTTTTCTCTACCATTTTATACATTTTAAAGAATTTTTTTAGTTTTTCTTGGTCTTTTTCCTCAAAAAAGCCCAAAATCTCCATCATTTCGTCATCATCAGGCGAAAGCAACAAACCAAATTCCATATATTGGCTTGCTTTTTTGAAATCTTCGCACCAAAAAGCATACAAAGACGCTCTATAATGCAATGAGGCTTGGTGTGGGAGGTGTTCTAAGCCATCTTCAATGGTTTCTAATGCAGTTTCAAAATTGCCTTGTTCCCAAAAAAAGAAAGACCATTTAAGCCAAACATCTTCGTTTTGCTCATCGTGAATAGATGCTTTTGTAAAACATTCCAACGCTGAAATTACATTACCCAAATTATATTCTGCTTCTGCAAGTGTAAGCCAATATTTCCCTTCTTCTGGCGAAATTTCTAATGCTTTGCGAAAATAAAAAATAGCTTCGTGAAATTTTTGTTGTGATTGCATACACGTAGCAATGCCATAAAAAGCTTCATCAAAATATTTATCCATTTTGATAGCTTCTTTGTAATTGATAACCGCAGCAGTAAAATCTTTTTGTTTTTCGTAAGATGCTCCCAAACAACATAATAAATGCGGATTTTGCTCTCCAAAATCCAATGCCATTGTAAAAGATTTTTGGGCTTCTTTGTAGTTTTGGTCGTCCATATAGATACAACCCATTTCATAATATGCTTCTGACATATTTTCATCAATGGTAACCGCATAATCAAACGCATAAATTGCATCAGCAATCTTGCCCAACATTCTGTACGCTACGCCCATATTGTACCAACCCCACGTATCAAAGGCATCTTTATCAATAAAATCCTGAAAAAATTTAATTTTTTTGTCCAATAATCCCAACGCTTGCCAAATATCTGCAAGTTGCCACGCCACGATAGGCATTGCATTGTATAAGGTTAATGCTCTTTGATAATGTTTTGTGGCACGTATATTTTCGCCCAAAAACATGTTATAAATATTGGCAATTTCTGCCTGAATTTCTGCCTGAAATTCATTTTTTGAGGCATTTTTCTTCAAAAAATTTTTTTCAAGGTTTTCACTTTTGAGGCTTTCTTTTTCGTTATTTTTTTCGTCATTTTCATCATCATTTTCTCTTGGATATTCATATAATTTTTCTTTTTGTTCATTAAAAAACATCAAATCTTGTGGAGTTATTTTATCTGCATTTTCTTCCAAAAGCGTTACAGCTTTTCTGTATTTTTCTTGTGCAAGATAAATTTCTTTTTCTATGATAATAAGTTCCCAATCATATTGTCCTTTTTGTTTGGCTTCTTCTATCTCAATAAGGACTTCTGTATAAAGTTTCATTTGAGCCAATAATTTTATGCGGTGTCGTTGCAATTCTTGGACAAATGGATACAAAGAAATGGCAATATCACACGCTTGTAATGATTTTTGTGGCTCTTTGGTCATACCATAATAATCAATAATTTCTTCTAAATCTTCTCTATCAAAAAAGAAATTTTCGTTATTTAAAATCATTTCTTCATATTTCACAAGGAAATTAGGCTTGGGTATGTGGTCAAAATTATCTTCAAAATTATAGTTGTATTTCATTTTTTTAATGGTAAATGTTGAATGGTAAATGGTAAATTTTTAATTAGAAATTAGGAATGGAGAATTAGGAATTAAATACAATTAAATATAAAAAATATAAAATTATAAAAATATTTTTAAAATAATTAAAATAAAATTTGGATAATTAAATAAAAATCGCTATAAATTCCTAATTCCTAATTCCTAATTCCTAATTCCTAATTCCTAATTCCTAATTATTTCCTCGCTTCTTCTATTTGTCTTTTAATCACATCAGACATAGGAATTTGTGTTAAAAACAAAAGCAATCCAATAAAAATTCCAATCAAATATGCAGGGTTTTTTGTCAAAAAATGAAAAACAATCATCAATAAATTTCCGCCTTCCATCATTGCACAAACTACAATAAAAGCGTTGCGATAAGCCATATTTTCGTCCATTTTATTTCCACTTTCTTGTTTATTTTGGAGGTTTGCTTTAAGGATTTTTGGAAAAATAATAAATTTTCCCAAAACACTTATGGACAAAGCCAACACAATAATTGGAATGGTTAGATTTTGAAAATTATCTACATTTTTGGTTTCTATAAAGCTGGTTACGCCCAAAATCATAAATTGTCCCATAAGTAATGCACCCCACAAAATACGAAGTGTGGTTAAAGGGCTTGGTTTGTTATTCTCCATAATATTTGTGAATTTTTTATTTTATGCTATATTTCAGAAACAAATTTAATATTTTTTATCCATTAAATCTATTTTTCTGCGTATTTTTAAATATTTTTTTTTAGTTTATTTTTTATTCAAAGATAATTTTTTCGTGTATTTTGCTATTTTATTGTTTTTTTATGCTATTTTGTTTTTATCTTTGCTAAAAATAAAAAAATCTACGTTGTTATAATAGCTTGATATTTAATACTAAACAACATACAAGTTTGGCTTAAATTCCTTTTAAATACAAAATTGCTTTACCCCATTTTATTATGAGAATTACATATAATGCACCTGTGGTGCTTACTTTGACCTTAATCTGTACCATTATCACAAGTTTGGATACTGTATTCACAACTACTATGATGAATGGAAAAACTACTGGATTAGTTTCTCAAAACTTTTTTACGGTGTATCCATTTAGTAGTGCTTATATGTCATTTAGCGACCCTTTAACCTATTGGCGACTATTTTCACACGCATTAGGACACGCAGGTTGGGGGCATATGGTAGGTAATTTTTCATTTATTTTGTTGGTAGGACCTGTTTTGGAAGAAAAATATGGCGGAAAATCACTTATTATGATGATGTTTGTAACTGCTTTGATAACAGGCGTATTAAATGCAACATTTTTCCCAAATGGACTTTTAGGTGCAAGTGGTATTGTATTTATGATGATTTTATTAGTTTCTTTTACCAATGCCAAAAAAGGCACTATTCCGCTTACATTTGTGCTGATTGCGTCTTTGTATTTAGGTAGTGAAATTATAAACGCAATGGATCCAAGCGGAAAAAATGGCGGTATTTCACAATTTGCACATATTATTGGTGGAATTTTCGGTGGAATTTTTGGTTATATGATGAATAATATGCCAAATAAAAAAATGCCAAATTCAGATATTCAGATATAATTATAAATTATGAATTATAAATGATGAATTATAAATTATGAATGAAACAGCCTTTTTTAATGATGAATATTAAATTAGGGATTAAAAAATAGGTTCAAAATAAGTTTAAAATGGTTCAAAAAAAATTGGAAACTTTGAACCTTAAACTTTGAACCTTAAACCTTAAACTTTCTTCCATGCCCAAAATATCTCAAGAAAAAACATTTATTGAAAAAAATATAATGGTTATATCTGCTGTTACATTAGGAGCAGGTGTATTTTTTATGTTTTTTATGCCTTTTATCATGTCAAGATACCATTTTTATCCCACACTTCAAGCTCCTAATGAAGTAGGTGATGCTTTTGGTGGTGTGGCTAATCCTGTGGTTACATTGATAGGTGTATTTCTTACTTTCTTAGTATTTTATATGCAATATATGGCAAGTGAAAGGCAAAATAAAGAAAGTGAAAGACAAAATGAAGAATTGGAAAAACAAAAAGAACAACAAAATCGTGCTGCGGAGGTGCGATTTATCAAAGATTCTATCAGTAACATCAAAAGTGATATAATGGTAATGCGTTATACACAAGGACGTGTTACATATTCGCACTCTGAGGCTATTTGGCAATTTATGATTGATAATGTGCTTCATACCCAAAATGTAGAAACTACGATTGACCTTCCACCGCAACAATATTTCCAAATTTCATATCTTTTGACCTTATTTGAGCCACTTATCAACGAAATTCAAGAAAGTAAAATTGATGACAAAGAAAAATTACAAGTTTTTCAAAATTTGGCAGGACTTTTTGAAGCGTCTTTTGCTTTTATTTTAAGATTGGAAGAAAAAATTATCAGAGAAGGCAAAGAAAAACAAATAAATGGCTACATACGCAGAAAAATCATTGTGCCTGTCAAAAAAATCAAAATGTTATTTCAGGGTGCTGTTAATAATTATAAAGAAAATGAAAAAGATATTTTGATGAATGCAATGGCAAACGCTAAAATCAAATTTATAAAACACATAGGACTTGTAGACCAAAGGGCTAATATTCGCTTTTTCAAAAATTACCCTGATTATATCAAAAGTTCGCCTACGCCTATGCTTACAGAGCAAGAATACAATGATTATTTTAACAAAGGCGACCAAATCACAAAACTTATTATACAAGAACCTGTACGTCTTTTGATGCGTATGGATTTTTTGAAACAAGTAATGTTTGATATTCCATTCAAAGAAAAAGTGTGTGTGCTTACACTTCCAAGAGAGGAATTTGAAGAATATACTCAAATTGATTTGGCAGAAATGAAAATTGATAAGGATATTTGGCGTGATAAATTTGTAGGAAAATTTGTGTATGATAATAAATCACAAGCCAAATTCTTGGAAAAATTTGCTAAAATATCAGAGAATTAAAAATAAAAAAAATAATTATTTGGATTTAATCTAAATAAACGCTAAATTTGTAGCATAAAATAATTCATTTTTTCTAAAAAAATCAATTAAAATATGATTGCAACAAATTTTCCAACAAATTGTCAAGAAATATTTATTACTGAAAAAGGTGGTATCTATCAATCTGATAGAGAAAGATGTTTTTTTTTAATTTTTCAGGAAAAAACTATAAAACTTCGTATTACTGATTTTTTTGTGTTGCAAAAAATCGTTTTTCAAATAGACATTAAAACAATGGCAACCAATGTATTACCTGAATATGATTTGGAAATAATTGCACCTTGTTTTATGGAAAATGTGCTTATACTTACATTAAAAGAGGTTTTGGACTTACAAACGATATTTGAAGGCACACAAACTATGCTTGAATTACATCAAATTGTGTCCAAAAGTCGTTATGCGGTAAGTGTTTGCTAAAAAAAAACATTTTTTTTCTAAAAACATTTGGAAATTAAAAAATAAAGCATTTACTTTGCAACACGTTTTTAAATAATCCAAAAAACATCATTTGAAAATGTACGTATTGACCAATTTAGAGAGATGGCAGAGCGGTCGAATGCGGTGGTCTTGAAAACCATTGACTGTAACAGGTCCAGGGGTTCGAATCCCTTTCTCTCTACAAGCCCAACCCACGCCAAAAGCGTGGGTTTTTTGTTGTTTTGTACTATTCTTAGGTAGGTGTAGGTACTTACAAAAGAGATACAATACACACACGTCCTATAACTGTGCGGTAATCACTTTTTTACACGTACAGTTACAAAGCGATAAAAACAAGATGTAATACGTTTTATTTATCATATACAATATATTTATTGTATTATTCTAATAATAACTTTGTAATTATCATTTTTGTAACTGCTTTTGAGTTACAACAAATTCCTATATTTTTTTTTTCTTTTTAAAGTCAAAAAAGCATAAAAACAGAGAAAAAAATTAAAAAAAAGTGCTTTATTTTCATTATAATAGGGTTTTTAGGTACAAAAGTGTAAGTATTTTTTTATGCTTTTTTTCTTAAAACTAAGAAACAGAGAAAAAAATTAAAAAAAAGTGCTTTATTTTTATTCTAATAAGGTTTTTAGGTACAAAAATGTAGGTACTTCAAAAATGCCAAAATTTCCAAAAAATCACGAAAAAAGAGAGGAATTTTCATAAAAATTGTACTTTTTTAAGTACCTTAGAAAAGTACAATTCAAAAATAAAAAAAATCTTAAAAAAGTACCTACACTTTTTGTATATAAAAGTGCTTTTATTTCAAATAAAAGCACTTTTTTTTTACTTTTTTCTCTGAATTTTGATAAAAAACAGTAGGTACAATATTTTGTATTTTATGCTAAAAATTGTATTTTTCTAATATTTTTTATCCTTTTTTATGCTAAAAATATATTTTTTAGGTGTAGGTATAAAAATAATTTTTTATCCAAAATTACAATAAAAAATACTTAAATAAGCAAATTGAACACTATTTTGAGAAAATACGTTTTTGAAAAAAAAGAGAAAAATATTTTTTAAGTGTAGGAACTTAAATATTTTTTCATCTTTGTACCTACAAAAAAACACTTAAATAAATAATTTGAATGATATTTTTTAAAAAACAAGATACGAACTCTTAAACCGCTAAAAAATAAACAAAAAAAGCCTAAAAATTGTATTTTTCTAATATAAATATTTTTAGGCTTTCTCTATTTTTTTTCATTTTTTTTGATGTTTTGGCATTTTTTTGCCTCCAAAAATTCCCTTTTTACCTACTTTTTTAGCTTCCTGTGCCTACACATTTTTGACCTTAAAAAAATACTTACATTTTTGTACTTAAAAACATTGTCAGCATTAAAATAAAGCACTTTATTTTTAAATTCTTCTCTATTTTTATTTTTGATACTTTTTTAACCTCAAAAAAATACTTACACTTTTGTACCTAAAAATATGATTTATTTGAAAATAAAGCATATTTTATTAAAAATTTGGTCTTTAATTACGGAAATTCGTCCAACATACGAACAAAAATATCTTCATCTAAAAATGCGATATTTTCTAAATAATATTGTTTGCTACCCTCTGAAAAGGCGTTTAGCCTCAAAAAACAGCTTTCTTTTAAATCCTGCATATCATTGATATTCAATTCAGACAATAATATGCGAAGTTCTAAAATGTCCAAAACCTCATACATATCAAAATCCTTATCATCATCAAATAACATTAGATTTTTTTGCCAATCATATAAGTTTTTATTGTTATAAAACTCAAATTCTTGCGTGGTGGGTGTTTTTGGGAATTTCATAAAATAGAAAATTGTGGATTAAATAAAATCTGAAAGTTTGAGAAGATAATATTTTCCATTCAAATTTTCTGTTTTCAATGGTTTTTCTGTTATTTCCCCTGTTTTTTGGTTAATGAATGGTTGAGGGTCTCTCAAATTTTTTAAAATAGGTGATTTTCTTCGGTTGGCATCTGTAAAAATATTTTTTTCATTTTTAAGATATTTTTCAACATCTGAAACCTTTATTGTTTTATTATTATATTGCGTATAAAAATTATCGTGTATTTGGCTTTGTGTCATATAAAATTCTATTTCTCCTGCCAAATCGCAAACTTCTTGGACAAATAATTGAAAAAGTTTGTCAATTTCCTGCCTTGAATCTTCTTTGATGATTTTTGTTTGTTTGGTTTCATACGCTTGATAATCAAACCAAAAGCGTGTTTTATCTGCGTGGATAATCTCACGTGTCAATAATTCATATACAAAGGCATTTGTTTGTTGTTTCATTTCTGCCAACAATTTATTATTTTCATTAGCAAGTTTTGGCACATCAATCACACAAAAGCGATTTTCTTTTTTGTCAATTTTGATAAAATCATTTTTGCCATTGCTACACAAGATAAATTTTCCAAAAAAATCTATTTGCTCGTTTTTTATGTGTTTTTCTTTGAATTGTTGCTTATCGCTTGTGCTTAGTTGTTTTAATTTCTCAATTTCCTTTTTTGGAATTTCTCCCTCATCTAAGCAAATCAATAGTTTTGTGATATAATAACCATTAAAATCACTCTCAAAATCACTAAAATTAAGTTGTATGCTATTTTCTTGGAAAATACACCTCAAAAGGTTCAAAAATGTGGTTTTTCCTGTGTTTCTTTCTTCTGAAACAAGGCAAAGAATGGGCAATTTCCTTTGTGGAAATCTGTATAAAATAGTGAGATAATCAAGCCCAAATTCGTAAAGCTCGCCAAAAATGTGTTTCAGAAAAAAATCTTTTTTTTTGCGATTTTTATTGTGTTTTTCTAAAAATTTTTTATAGTTTTGTGTATGTATTTTATGTGCATTTTTATCTAAAAAGTTTTAAATATAAAAAAAACATATATTTTATAAATATTATGGAAAAAAATAATGAACTTACAATGGAGTGGTGGAACGGAATAGAGGCAGATAGTGATTTGCAAAGAGCGTTATATGCTCATGCAGAATTATATATAGAAAAAGGGATTTTATTGACTAAAGATTTTGTGGAAAAGTTAAGACAAGAGGAAAAAATAAAGTCTTATGATTATCGTAATAGTGATGGTGTTATTAATAGCATCTATAATTTTTTGATGGAAAAATATATAAGTGTCAACCCAAACAACATTAAAAATATCCTCATTGCATTATCAAAAGTTAATACTTTGTATTTATATCTTAATTTTCGTACAAAAGAACGAAACATATCCTTTTTACAATATTTAACGAATTTAACTTCTCTGACTTTATCAAATATACGTTTAAGTTCATATTGGAATAACCCCAATGGGGGTATATCCCCTTTACAGCATCTAATAAATTTAACTTTTTTAGATTTAAAAAACACTGAAATCAGTGATATAACTCCTTTACAACATTTGACAAATTTAACTTCTTTGGATTTGTATTGTTGTAAATATATCCGTGATGTATCTCCTTTACAATATTTAACAAATTTAACTTTTTTGAATTTGGGCTATAATGGTGTTACAGACTTAACACCCTTACAACATTTGACAAATTTAACTTCTTTGGATTTAACGAACACTGAAGTCAAAGATTTATCCCCCTTGCGATATTTAACAAATTTGACTTCTCTGAATTTTAATGTTTATCAGATAGATAAGTCTTCTTTGAAATATCTAACAAACTTAACTTCTTTGAACTTATCTGGGGCTTTCACACACGCATCTTCTTTACAATACCTAAAAAAACTGACTCATTTAAATTTAAGGGCGTGGTGTATCAAAGATATATCTTTTTTGAAGCATTTAACAAATCTAATTTCTTTGAGTTTAGATATTAATTTTGCAATTGTAGATATATCTCCCCTGCAATATCTGACAAATTTAAATCGTCTATACTTACAAGATCGTCTATATTTATATGGTGATAAAATTATAGATTTATCTCCTTTGCAACATTTAACAAATTTAACTTTTTTGAATTTAGAAAAAAATAGAATTATTGATATAACTC